>JAYUYB010000204.1:0-4932 GCA_043752655.1 Chloroflexota bacterium | reverse complement strand
AACGCTGGCACTGAAGCTGGGTGAGGCCGAGCTGATGCGCCAGCGCAGCGGCGACGCCCCCGTGCTGCTGCTCGACGATCTGCTGAGCGAGCTGGACGCCGAGCGCCGCACCCATATGCTGGAGGTGATCCGCCGCCCCGGCCAGCAGACCGTGCTCTCTGCCACCGACCTCGCCGACTTCGGCGCCGATTTCCTGGAGGCGATCACCAGGATGCGCGTGGAGGATGGGCGGGTCTACCCTTCGTAGGAGCTTCCGGGAAGCTGCCCGCTTACGCCTCCGCCGGGGCATACTCCAGCTCGTCGGGCGCTCTGGGCGGCTTCTGAGCAGCGGGTAGGCGGTTGTAGAGCGTGGTGAAGAAGCGCAGGCCGCCGGCCACGCCCTCGTTCAAGGCCTCGGCGCGAAAGCGCCAGCCCCAGTTCTGGCCGAGCAGGCCGGGCGTGTTCATGCGGGCGTCGCCGCCGAGGCGCAGCAGATCCTGGAAGGGCAGCACAGCCATATCGGCCACCGAGCCGAGGGCCACGCGGATAAGATCCCAGGCGATGTCGCCGCCGTCGCGGCCAAGGTAGGCCCGCACCCGCTCGCGCGCGGCCTCGTCGAGCTCGCTGTACCAGCCCACGCTCGTGTCGTTATCGTGGGTGCCGGTGTAGACCACGCAGTTCGGCACGTGGTTGTGCGGCAGGTAGACATTTTCGGGGTCGCCGTCGAAGGCGAACTGGAGCACCTTCATGCCGGGGAAATCGAACTGCTCGCGCAGCGTGTGGACATCAGGCGTGATCAGGCCCAGATCCTCGGCGATCAGCGGCAGGCTGCCGAGCGCCTGCTCCAGACGGCTGAACAGGGCGGCGCCGGGGCCGCGCACCCAGCGCCCATGGATCGCCGTCGGCTCGCTGGCGGGCACCTCCCAGTAGGCGGCGAAGCCCCGGAAGTGGTCGAGGCGCAGGATGTCCACCTGCGCGAAGGCGGCGCGCAGGCGCTCCACCCACCAGGCGTAGCCATCCTCGGCCATGCGCTGCCAGTTGTAGAGCGGGTTGCCCCAGCGCTGGCCCGTGGCGCTGAAGTAGTCGGGCGGCACGCCCGCCACGGCGGTGGGGGCGCCGTCCGCATCCAGAAAAAACAGCTCCGGGGCCGCCCACACGTCGGCGCTGTCGTAGGCCACAAAGATCGGCGCGTCGCCAACGATCTTGATGCTGCGCGCGTTGGCGTAGGCCTTGAGGGGCGCCCACTGGCTGAAGAACAGGAACTGAAAGAACTGCTGCGCCTCGACGGCCTCTGCGTGCGCCTCGCGGGCCAGGGCCAGGGCCTGCGGCTGGCGCGAGCACAGCTCGGGCGCCCACTCGCTCCATGCGACCCCACCGTGGGCCTGCTTCAGCGCCATGAACAGCGCGTACTCCGCAAGCCAGGGGCCGCTCGCGGCTTTGAACTGGCTAAAAGCCGTGGCCAGCTCCGGCGCGGCGCCCGCCTGGAGCCGCTCGAAGCTGCGCTGCAGCAGCGGCAGCCGGAACGCGATCACGGCGCCGTAGTCCACCTGATCCACGCCAAGGCTGTGCTCGGCGGCGGCGGCGCCAAGCTCGTCCCAGGAGAGCAGGCCATGCTCCACCAGGGCCTCCAGGCTCACGAGCAGCGGGTTGCCCGCCACAGCCGAGAAGCACTGGTAGGGCGAGTCGCCGTAGCCAGTCGGGCCAAGCGGCAGGATCTGCCAGAGGCTCTGGCCCGCAGCGGCCAGAAAATCTACAAACTGGTAGGCGGCGTGCCCCAGGTCGCCACTGCCCCAAGGGCCGGGCAGCGAGGTTGGGTGGAGCAGAATGCCGCTTGAACGGGCGAAGCGCATACGAACCCTCTTAGTGCGGGCGAAGCTCGGGCGGTATTGTAGCAGAAAATTGTGGGCGCACCTGCGCGGTGGGCGTCGGATGCATGCCAGCCACCGGGGTCGGGGAAGCTAGGTAGGGGCGATACAATACAGCCGGACCTCAGGCGGCGCAGCCGCCCCCACAATTGCCCACGCTCGTTGGCGGTCCGAGGCATGCAGCGGCACGCGCGCAGATGCTGGCGGCCATCAACTTTAGGGGTTGAGGGGACGCAAGTCCCCCACGGCGGGGTGTGCAGAGGGGGCTGGCGGCAGCCCTCTTTGCGCCGGGGTGCGGGGCGGCAGCGCCCGCATACAATCTCCTTGTACAAAGGAGGCCGGGGTGCGGGGCGGCAGCGCCCTCAGTTAAGCCGCCGCAGGCCCAATGGTACAATGCGCCCCGTCTGCCCAAGCCGGCGGCCATTTATGCAGGAGCGAGGCCATGAAGCAAGCATGGTGGAAAGAGTGCGTCGTCTACCAGATCTACCCCCGCAGCTTCGCCGACTCTAACGGCGACGGGGTCGGCGACCTGCGCGGGATCATCCAGCGGCTCGACTACCTCCAGGAGCTCGGCGTGAGCGTCGTCTGGCTCTCGCCGGTCTACCAGTCGCCCAACGACGACAACGGCTACGACATCAGTGACTACCAGGCGATTATGCCCGAGTTCGGCACCATGGCCGACTGGGAGGAGCTGCTCGCCGAGCTGCACCGGCGCGGCATCAAGCTGATCATGGATCTGGTCGTCAACCACAGCTCCGATGAGCACCCCTGGTTCATCGAGTCGCGCAAGTCTAAAGACAACCCCTACCGCGACTACTACATCTGGCGCCCTGGCAACGACGGCCGCGAGCCCAATAACTGGGCGGCCTCGTTCGGCGGCTCGGCCTGGGAGTACGACCCCGCCACCGACGAGTATTTCCTGCACCTCTTCTCGCGCAGGCAGCCCGACCTAAACTGGGAGAACCCCAAGGTCCGCGCCGAGATCTACGCCATGATGCACTGGTGGCTTCAGAAGGGCATCGACGGCTTCCGCATGGACGTGATCAACATGATCTCGAAGGTGCCTGGCCTGCCGGACGCGCCCGTCACCAGCGCGCAGCCCTACCAGTTCGGCGGCCAGTACTACTTCCACGGCCCGCGCCTGCTGGAGTTTCTCCAGGAGATGAAGCAGGAGGTGCTGTCGAAGTACGACATCTTTACGGTGGGCGAGATGCCGATGGCCACCACCGAGCACGCCCTAGAGATCACCCACAGCGAGCGCGGGCAGCTCAGCATGCTCTTCCAGTTCGAGCACATGGAGCTAGACACCGATGGCAGCCAGATGGTGGGCAAGTGGGCACGCAAGCCGCTGGAGCTGCTGGATCTGAAGCGCGTGATGGGCCACTGGCAGCGCGGGCTCGATCAGCAGGGCTGGAACAGCCTCTACCTCTCCAACCACGATCAGCCCCGCCCTGTCTCACGCTTCGGCGACGACGGCGCCTACAGAGTGGAGTCGGCCAAGCTGCTCGCCACCTTCCTGCACATGCTCCAGGGCACGCCCTACATCTACCAGGGCGAAGAGATCGGCATGACCAACGTGGAGTTTCGCTCGATCAGCGACTACCGCGACATCGAGACGCTCAACATGTACCGCGAGTTCGTAGAGCAGCGCGGCGCGGACCCCGAGCTGGTGCTGGAGATGATCCACGCCAAGAGCCGCGACAACGCCCGCACCCCGATGCAGTGGGACGACGGCGCGAACGCGGGCTTCAGCAGCGGCACGCCCTGGATCAAGCTCAACCCGAACTACACGGCGGTGAACGTTGCGCAGGCCATGGCCGACCCGCACTCGATCTTCGCCTACTACCAGGAGCTGATCCGGCTGCGCAAGCTGCACCCCGTGATCGTCTACGGCAGCTACGAGCTGATCCTAGAGGCGCACAGCGAGATCTACGCCTTCACGCGCAGATGGCAAGGCGAGCTGCTGCTCGTGATACTCAACTTCAGCAAAAACACGCCCGTCTTCGCGCTCCCGACCAGCATCAGCTTCACCGACAGCGAGCTGCTGATCAGCAACTACCCCGTGGCGCCCGACGACGATCTGAGCCTGCTTACCATGCGGCCCTACGAGGCGCGCGTGTATCGCCTGCGGTGAATGAGCCGGAGACAAGGAGCATCGCTCGCTGCGCTCGCTGGGGAGACCGGGAGACAGGGAGACCGCTCGCTGCGCTCGCTCGGGAGACAAGGAGACACGGAGCGCCTGACGGTAGCAACGGACTGTCTCCTTGTCTCCTTGTCTCCTTGTCTCCTTGTCTCCTTGTCTCCCTGCTTACCCCTTCACCGACCCAGCCAGCAGGCCGCGCACGAAGAAGCGCTGGAGCGAGAAGAAGACAATCAGCGGCACGATCATGGTCACGAAGGCGCCGGCGGTGAGCACGTGCCAATCCTGGCCGCGCGAGCCGGCCATATCCACGAGGCGCATGGTTAGCACCTGCACGCCGGGCTGGTTGCCGATGAAGATAAAGGCTACCAGATAGTCGTTCCAGACCCAGAGGAACTGGAAGATCGCAAACGAGGCCAGGGCGGGCATGGAGAGCGGCAGGATCAGGCGCGTGAAGATCGTGAAGTGCGAGGCCCCGTCGATAAAGGCCGATTCCAGGATGTCGCGCGGCAGCTGGCTCACGTAGTTGTAGAGCAGGTAGATCGCCAGCGGCAGGCCGAAGCCCGTGTGGGCCAGCCAGACCGCCATGTAGGTGCCGTTCAGATCGAGGCTCACATAGTCGCGCAGGATCGGCACCAGGGCCACCTGCAGCGGTACGACGAGCAGCGCCACTACCAGCGTGAAGAGCAGGAAGCGACCGGGGAAGCGCATCCAGGCAAAGCCGTAGGCGGCGAAAGCGGCGATCAGGATGGGGATAATCGTCGCAGGCACGGTGACGGCGATCGAGTTGAGCAGCGCGCCCCAAAGATCATCGCCCTGCTCGGTCTGCTCGCTGCCATCGGCGGCGATGTAGGTAAACTTGCGCCCGCTCAGCACATTCTGGTAGTTTTCCAGCGTGAAGTTGGTGTTGGCGCCCCACTGTGTGCCCTGGATGGCAACCACGCGCCC
>JAYUYB010000203.1:0-11532 GCA_043752655.1 Chloroflexota bacterium | reverse complement strand
CCCGTCGCCTGGCGGCTGAAGCCGTAGGGGGTCGCAAAGCCCGCCTGCGCGGGCTGGTGAGGCCGCGCAGGCGGCCTTCGCGTGGGAGCCGGGCCGTTGACGGCCCTGGCGGGGGTGATGCCCGAAACAATACGCCGCGCTGCGCCTGCCCGTCTTCCACGCTCACGGCATGGTCGCTGGTGCCCAGTCAAAATCCCGAGGGCATTACGCAACCGGCTGACTGACGCGCTCGCCTACGCCGCATAAGCGGCTCAGATGGATAAAGTCGAACTTAGGGAAGTAGCGATCACTGCGTTGATGCCTGCAGTTCTCAGTAGCGCTGATCACTCCTCGCCGGCCTATTCAGGCGCTGGAACGACCATGCGTTGTCTGAGGATGCCCCGATCAGGGACGTTCACCCCCTTCACGAGCAGGTAGCCGAGCATCCAGATCTCCGCAATCGTGGGCGGGATGGTCAGGAACCCGTGGATGTGCGTGCCCACGTCGGGAGCCAGGAACGCCGCCAGCATGTCCACTAGGTAGGCGACGCCCCCCACGATCAGCGCAACCCCCAGCGCCTTCGGGAACATCTCTGAGGTGTAGGCGAGATACCCCAGTGGCACCAGCCACAGGCCGAAGAAGATCTGCGCCATGAGGAAGCCGTAGTGGTGCATGTCGAGCAAGAGCAGCACGAGCGCATGCGCGCCCGCAGCGCCGAATGCGCTCGCGTAGGACCCGTCGGTTGCGACGCGCAGGGCGGCAAACTGGAAAACCTCGTTGAGGCACATCATGGTGGTAGCGATGGCGACGAGGATCACCATCGCGTGGGCCGCGTGCTGGTTCACGTCCTTCAGCAGCACGGCCAGGGCGGTGAAGGACTTCGAGGTTGAGCCAAGAATGAACGGGGTCTGGGGTGTCACTGTCCGCCCATCTGGCCCGGCGATGCCGTAGCCTTTGAGATAGACAATCTGGTCGCCGCGTACCACGCCCAATGCCAGGCCCGGAATGCGAGCGGCGCGCATCCTCGACTGAGTGTAGGCGTCGATCTGTTCGTGAGCTACCAGCTCACGCGGAGCGCGGTTGGCAGCGGCGGAGCGCGCCGGAACCACTGTGCCGAGCAGGCTGATGAGGATCAGCATGGCTGCAATCATGAAGACGCAGCGTGCACGGGACATATGCACCTCACGGCTGGCGCAGCTGCGCGACCATCTGCACAATCGCGGCGGCCGCAGCGTCTGGCTGGTCGATTTGGATGTTGTGGCCGCTCTTGTCGGCAAACACCTGCTGGCTATGGGATGACAGTTGGAGCAGCTTGGTCTGCAGCGCCTGCCAGCTCGGATCGGGGTCTAACCCGCGCGACAGCACGATCAGCGGGAGATCGCCGAAGGTCGTGACCGCGCCAGCCTGCATGAGGCTTTCCGAGATGCCCGCGTACTCGTCTAGCGTCGTTTGGATGGCGCGCGGGGTCACCGAGTACGCCGTGTAGGTCGGCTGGACCTCCGGCGACAAGCCGGACGTAAACCCGAGCGGCCCGGCGAACAGCCGCAGCAACCAGACCCGCGCATCCGCAATCACCGATGGGCACAGCATAGCTGGCGGATGGGTGGAGCCGCACGCAACTAAAGGGGGGTTAGGGGGGTGGAGTGCTTCGCGACCGGCGGGGGTGGTCGCGGCTAGAGCAGCTGGAGGTCGTGCGCCAGGGCGATGGCCTGGGTGCGGCTGGTGACCTGTAGCTTGGCGAAGATGCTGTTGGTATGGGTCTTGACCGTGCTCAGGGCGATCACGAGCGTCCGCGCGACCTCGGCGTTGGACTTGCCGCTGGCGATCAGGCGCAGCACCTCGCGCTCGCGCACGCTCAGGGGCTCTCCCAGAGCGTTCGAGCGTTCGAGCGCAGAGCGCAAAGCGGGTTGATCTTGGTGCTCCGCGTTGGGCGCTCTGCGTGGTGCTTCCGGAAAGGCTGCCAACAGCAGCTCAGTGTAGCTGCGGACCGGATCGCGCTGCGCTTGTTGTGCTGCGCTTTGCACCAAGAGCGCCGCCATGGCCGGGCCCTCATCGACAAAGCGGCGGATGCAGCCTTCCGGCGCGGCGAGCGTGAGCGCGCGCGCAAGAGTCGTTAGCGCATCGCCGCGCGCCCCCCGCGCCCACTGGGCCAGCGCGCGCACGGCCAGGATCTCCAGCACGCTGCCCATGCGCGCCTTGGCCTCGGCATCGGCCAGCAGCCGATCAAGCAGCTGGAGCGCCTGCGGGAGCCAGGCGCCGGCCTGGGCGATCCAGACCCGCGCTAGAACCAAGTACTCCGCCTCACGCGGGAAACTAAGCTCATTCGTGGCGTGCAGCCCACTCGCGTCCGCCCAGGCGCGCGGGGCCGCGAGCTGGCCCTGGGCGAGGGCGAGCTGCGCCTGCGCCGCGGCCCCGCGCGCCACCAGGTGGGCGACAAAGCCGCGCCGGCGGGCCAGATCGGTGTAGGCTGCCAGCGTCCGCTGTGCGCTGGCCTGCTGCCCGCGCGCCTGCTGGAGGCGCGCCAGGGCCAGGTAGCCGAGGGCCACATCCTCGGCGTCCACCACCAGCCGGCCATCCAACTGCTCCATCGCCTGGGCCAGGTGCCGCTCCGCGGCGTCCAGGTCATTCCACTCACGCAACAGATCGCCCATGCCGACGTAATAGGCCGGGCCTTCCAGCAGCAGCGGCTCGTCGGGTGCGGCGGCGATCTGGGCCATCTCGCGATAGGTGGCGGCCGCGGCGTGGAGCCGGCCTTGCAGCACCTGCAGCCGGGCCAGGTTGATGATCGCCGCCAGCGCCCCCAACAGGTTCTCCGCAGCGCGGAATGGCGCGATCACCGCGCCGGCGCGTCGTTCCGCGTCGTCTCTCACATCGCCGCTCACCCGGAAGGCGCGCGCCACATGCAGCACGGCAATCGTCCGCGCGATCGTCTCAGTCTCTGGCAGGAGGCGCAGCACCTGCTGTGCGAAGGCGACGCAGCCCGCGAGGTCGCCGGTGTAGCGGGCGATGTTCGCACGGATCGCGGCCGCGCGGCCATGGATGAGCTGGGCCTGGTCGGGTGGGGTGGCGGGCTGGATGCCGCGCTCGGCGTCCTGAATGCGCGCCTCGGCGGCGGCCAGCTGATTCGTGAACAGGAGCGCGAGAGCGTGGATGGTGCAGAGCATCGGGCGGGTGGGTAGCAGCGCATCCGGGAGCGCGCGCAGCCAGCGCAGCACGGCCTGCACCTGCCCGCCGACGATGATACGCAGGCCGTGTTCCTCAATCAGATCGGCCACCCGCGCGCCATCAGCTGCCACCAGGGCGTGCTGCACCGCCTCGGCAACCAGCCCCTGTCGCTCGTACCACCGGCTGGCCCGGCCGTGCAGGCTGGCCACCGTTTCGGCCGACACGCCGCTTGTCAGCCGGTGCCGCAGCACATCGGCAAACAGGTGATGGTAGCGATACCAGCGGCGCTCATCGTCGAGCGGCACGACAAACAGGTTCGCGCGCTCCAGTTGATCCAGGATGAGCTGGCTGTACGAAGCGCGCAGCGACGGCGGGCCGCCGACCGCCGTGGTAACGGGGCTATCGGTCGTCGCCATCCCCATCACGGCATCACAGAGCGGGCCGCACATGCGGTCGAGGATGGCCGTATGCAGCAAGAACGTCTGGAGGTGCGCCGGCTGGGCCGCGAACACCTCGGCGGCCAGGTACTCCACAATATAGCGGTTGCTGCCGCTAAAGCTGCGGATGAAGCCGCTGCGATCCTGGTGGTCGCGCATCGCCAGCGCGGCAAGCTGGAGCCCGGCGACCCAGCCCTCGGTGCGCACCTCCAGTGCGGCCAGGTCGGCAGCGGTGAGCGACAACCCCATCACCTGATTGAGAAAGGCCGCCGCTTCGTCGGGGGTGAAGCGCAGATCGCGCGCGTGCAGCTCGGTCAAGGCGCCGCGCGCACGCAGGCGCGCCAGCGGCAGCGGCGGATCCGCGCGCGTGAGGATGACCAGGTGCAGCTGGGGCGGCAGATAGTCGAGCAGCCAGGCCAGCACAGCGTGGATCGCGGGCGCCGCGATCACGTGGTAGTCGTCGAGCACCAAAGCGATATCGCGCGCCGGAGCGGCGTCGGCTGCGCTGAAGGCATTTAGCACGCTCGTGAGGATGCGCTCCATCGGCGGGGGCTGCGGCGACTGAAGCAGGGCGAGGGCCGTCGTGCCGACCCCGGGAGCGAGCGTGTCCAGGGCGGTGACGACGTAGCTCCAGAACTGTAAGGGGTCATTATCCGCGCTATCGAGCGAGACCCAGCCAACGGGCAGCGCGCTGCCGGCGGCGGTCGCGCGCCAGGCGCTGAGCAGGGTCGTCTTGCCGAAGCCGGCTGGGGCCGCGATGAGGGTCAGCCGCCCCATCAGACCGGCCTGGAGGCGCTCGAAGAGGCGCGGGCGGGCGACCAAATTGGCGCGGGCGGGTGGGACAAAGAGCTTCGTGGCGAGCAGGTCGGATGGCACGGCTGCGGCAGCGATTGGGCGAGCCGCCGTAGGAACCGCCGGATGGGGGCATGCCGATGCGATGGCAGCCGCCGGTGTCGTAGCCGCGCGATTCAGTCGGTCGAGGGTGAGATCCTGCGCCTTGCCAAGATACGACCGGTGCAGGGTGCCGTGGGCGGTGCGATAGGCTTTCCAATACCCACCGCCGCGGGCCTGCTGCTCCTTGCGGGCGGTAAAGCGCCCGGATGGGCTAGTAAACGCGAAGGTCGTCGCATGCTCCAGCCAGGCAAACCATTCCGGCGTGTCCACCGTAATCGGACGAGCATCGCGTGCAGGAAGAATCAACGTGGCGCCAACTACCTGTGCATTCGTGCGCGCCATTTGCGTGCCTTTCGCTACGCATCGCGTTGGGTTAGGGATGTTATGGTACGAGTATAGGGTGGGTTGAGGACGTGTGCAAGCGGGCGGAACGGCATCACCATCCTGGGATGCGGGGGCGACGTATAGTTTTGGGCTGCCCGCTGGCCGCCGGCTGAACGCCGCGCCGGCCGGGCCGATGGCCGCGCATCCGCCTACGCGGACGCAGCACGGCGCGTTGAAGACTGAATCTGGCATGTTCGCCACCGATGGTGGTAGCTCCGCGCTCGCCTGAGTGGGAACCGCGTCCCTGGTACTACGTGCATGGAACGTGACCCCGATGATCGTCTACAGCATAATGCCAGGGCACTATAATGCGCGTTGAACGAAGCGCTTCGCGCAGAGCGTCCCTACCCCTTGGCTGCCTGTTTCAGCTCCAGGGGCTGGCCCCCGGGACCCAGCAAGCCTACGTGCGCTACGTTCAGCAGTTGGCCGAGTTCGTCGGCAAGTCGCCAGACCAGGCCACTGATGAGGGCTTTCGCCTCCTCGGCGGCCGCGGGCCAGTTCGGCCGCTGGAAGGGGATGCCTCCAGGATCACGTCGAGCTGGCGACCGTGACACGTGACGCAGGGCGGCAGGTGCCGCCTGTAGCTGAGGAGGACACGGATGGGTGACTCAATCGTCATCGTGGACTATGACCCTGGTTGGCCCGAACGCTTTCGCCACCTGGGCGCCCGCGTGCGGGCAGCCCTCGGTCCACTGGCGCTGCGTATTGACCACATCGGCTCGACCAGTGTGCCGGGCCTGGCGGCCAAGCCAGTGCTCGACGTGCAGGTGAGCGTGGCCGCCCTGGAGCCCGTGGCAGCCTACCTGCCCGCCCTGGAGGCAGCCGGCTGCTGCTGGCGACCCGCGAACGACGACCGCATGAAGCGCTATTTCCGCGAGGCTGCCGGGCCACGGACTCACCTCCACGTGCGGGCGGCGGGCAGCTGGTCGGAGCAGTTCGCCCTGCTGATGCGGGACTATCTGCGGGCCAGCGCCGAGGAGGCTGCGCGCTACGCCGCGCACAAGCGTGAGCTTGCGGCGCGCCTCGGCCAGGATCGTCAGGCGTATACCGACGCCAAAAGCCCGTTCATCTGGACGCTGATGGCGCGCGCCGATGCCTGGGCACAGGCCTGCGGCTGGGCGCCTGGCCCATCGGATAGTTAAGGGGATGAAGATGCTCGTGCAACATGTCCGCGTGGCGCGACCGACCGACGACCTGGAGGCGGTGCTGCGCTTCTACCGCGACGGCGTTGGCATGGAGGTCATCGCAAGCTTTGCGGATCACTCCGGCTTCGATGGGGTGATGCTTGGTCTGCCTGGGGCGGGCTACCACCTGGAGTTCACCCACCAACGCGGCCACCTGGTTGGGCGTGCGCCAATCCAGGACCATCTGCTCGTCTTCTACCTGCCCGAGGTCGCCGCGTGGCAGGCCGCCGTTGACCGCATGCGTGGCCACGGCTATGCCACGGTGCCAGCATACAATCCGTACTGGGACGAGCGCGGCGCCACGTTTGAAGACCCGGACGGCTATCGGGTCGTGTTCCAGAACGCGGCCTGGGAATAGGCGGCCTGAGCCAGTGCCGTACGACGCGCCGTGTGCCGCTGCGCCGTCGGATCGCGGTGGATGCAGGGCAACCGGAAGGCGCGCCGTGGGCGCCACCTCAACAGCATCTTCCAGAAGCTCGACGCCCTCGACCGCACCCACGCGGTCACCATCGCCATCCGCCGCGGCCTCCTGCATTATCCCTTAAATTGAGTGACCACGCCCGCCGGCGGCCGGGGCGCGGCGTACTCACGGCCGTGGGTGAGCAGGAGCTGGACAACCAGCAGGTGCGCGACGATAAAGGCCGGCACGGCGAAAGTGGGGATGAATCAGCCCGGCCCCAGGTCGTACTGGGCGGCGCTGTCGGCGCGCAGCCCCTGGGCGAAGGCGTTCACGAAATCGAGCAGGCCAACGACGGTGAACAGCCAGACCAGGAGCAGGGCGCCGCGCCAGCGGGCGCGCAGGGCGAGCAGTGCCAGGAAGGCCAGCCCGACCGTGACTAGGTCGCCGTAGGCCCCCGGCGCGGCGAAGGCTGTCGGCAGGGGGCCGCCGACCACGCCGGGCACGAGGAAGACCAGGCCCATGGTGCGCAGGGTGTGAAAGAGCAGCAGCGGGGTCAGCGCGGCCACCAGGTCGAGCCGCTCCAGCCGCGGCAGGACGTACCAGCGCGCGGCTAGGCCGTAGGTCAGCAGGCTCAGAACCACTTGCAGCCCAAAGATCTGCGTCGGGGTCATCATGTATCTCCTTGCTTGATCAGGCAGAACACACTTCAGCGCGATCACACACGATTTCAGAAAAAAACCGATAGGTCTCTTTTGTTGGCAAAAAAAGCGTGCGGGTTTAGGGCTGGCGAACGGCGGTCTCGATATGCTGGCGCAGATGTGCATATGCCTGCTCAAGGGGGGCAGGATCGCTGAGAAGTTGGGTGAGCATCACCGCGCCCTCCATCGTGGCGATCATCAGGAGCGCCAGCCTTGCCCCGTCCACCTCGGGGCGAAGCTCGTTGCGGTCGATCCCCGCCTGCACCGTCGTCTGGATCAGCGCGCGCCATTCCTCGACCACGGCCCGAGCGCGCTCGCGCAGCAGTGGGTTGGTATCATCGCTCTCGACAGCGGTATTGAGCACTGGACAGCCGCCAGCCAGCGGCGGGCGCTGGGCGTAGCCGCGAAATACCGCGAGAAAAGCGACCAGGATATCAGCAGCGTGAACCTGACCGGCGAGGCCCTCGGCGAAGCGTCGGCGCACCTGGCTTACAGCGTAGTCGAAGGCGGCCAGGGCAAGCTGCTCCTTGCTGGCAAAATGGCGGTAGATGCCGCCCTTCTCCAGGTCGGTGGCCGCCATAATGTCGCTCATCGCCGTGCCGGCGTAGCCACGGACGTTAAACACCGCAGCCGCCTGTGCCAGCACACGCTCGCGCGTCTCCTCGCCTTTTCCCATCCTACCCTCCAAAAAAGAAACCTTTCGGTCTCAACTATACGGCACAGCTGTCTGGTTGTCAAGCCTATAATCAACCGCCCGCAGATGATGGGCCATTACGCCCCAGTCAACCCAACGGGGCACCCCCTCATTGGCGTGATAGTGACAGCATCACAGGCCGTGTCGGCGGTACCTTGCATACAGCGGCGCCGTTCTTATTCCCCAGGTCGTGGGCCAGGAGCGGGTTACCGCCGGGTATGCAGGCGCCGCAGGGTCGTCAGCACCTCCGACGGCTCGGCCCGCTGCGTGTAGTCCGCGCTCACGAAGGCGTACTGGATGCGCCCATCCGCAGCGACGACGAAGGTGGCTGGCATCGGCACCTCCCAGCTCGGATCGCCATTGCGCTCCGCGAGGTCGACGCCGTCGGCGAGGTACTCCGCCCGCAGCTCCTGGGGCATCTGAAATACAAGTCCGTACTGGCGAGCGACGGCGTTGCCAAGATCGCTGAGCACTGGAAAGAGCAGGGCATGTCGTTCAGCCAGGGCCTGGCCCCGGGTCGTCTGCTCGGGCGAGATCAGGACGACCTGAGCTCCCAAGGCCCGCAGATGCGGGCGGGCAAGCTGGAAGGTGCGCAGATAGACGTTGCAGAACGGGCACCACCCGCCGCGGTAGAAGATCAGCACGGTTGGGCCCTGCTGGAGCAAGCCCGCGAGGGACACGGTGGCGCCGTCACTGTCGCTCAGAGCGAACGGGGGGGCGACCGCGCCAGGGCCAAGTGCAGTTCGAGCATCACCCAGGCCCAAGGTTGCCTGGGCCTCGGCACGGCCTCGGGCGACTGTCTCGGCGCCGTACTGGTCGTGTAGCAGACCTTCATAGGAGGGTGGTGTCGCGGGCTCTGCCGGTTCGGGTGGCCTGGTGTTCATATGCTTCTCGTGTGAAATCGCTGTAACGCCCACGGATGCTGCCCGCGTCTGCTCATCGCGATCATCGTACCCGCAGGGTATTACAAAAAGTGGACAAAGATATTGCGAAAAGTGAACATGCTCACGCTGCCAGGCGTGGGCCACCAATTGATACATAACTGGTACGACTTCGATGGCAGTCATTGGCCCCGCCCCTGCTATGCTTGCTCTATCACATTACCACGTCAGGAGCAGCCCATGATTGAGGCGGTTATTTTTGAGCTGGGCGCAGCCCTGATCCAGCTCGACGCGCTCGATGCCCTCGCCTACGGTCAGGTGGCAGCCGCTCTGCGCCCAGAACTCGCGGCCGCTGAGGTCACGGCCTGCTGCGCCGAGCTGCTCGGCTTGTCCCGCTACGAGCTCGCTCAGCAGCTGCTCCAACAGTTTGACCTCCAGCCAGCCGCGCAGATGCGCAGCTCCGAGTTGGTGGTCGCGACCAGCTGGCAGAGCTTGCTGCACCTCCAGGCGCGTGCCTATGAGCGGCTGCTCAGCGCGCCCGCTACGATTGACGCTGTGGCCTGGCAGCACCACGTTGCGCTGCTGTACACCGCCCGGAGCATGGGCTGCCGCATCGCCCTGGTTGCCGATACCGCCAACGGCCTGGTCCGGCAGATCTTGCAGACCCTGAATCTGGCCGACTCATTCGACCTGGTGCTTACGCGGGAGGACGTCGACGAAGGCCTGGCCAACCCTGAGCTGTACCTGACCGTGGCGCGCGAGCTCGAGGTCGAGCCGGCCGCCTGCCTGACCGTCTGCCGGTCGCCCCAAGGGATGCGCGCCGCGCTGTCGGCCGGCACGGTTGTTCTGGCAGCGGCGCCGGCGCCCCTGCGCCGAGCCTTCACGCCCTTTGCGTCGCACTGTCGCTGCGTGATCGTTAGCCAGCTTACCACGCTGCCAGGGCATCTCCACGCCCAGATCGCCTCACGGTAACCCGACGAGCGGGAGTAAGACGAGCTTCGGGTAGCGTCGTTTTGCGGTGCGGCTACCCTTGCGGATTCATTGTCTGGCATTTAGACTGAGAGCATCATGTGCAACGACGCACCGCTCACCGTCACAATGCCAAGACAAAGGAGCCGTGTGTCGCTCTCGACGGTCCTTGAACAGCTGATGCAACGCCTCACCCATCGTTTCACCCCTGGCCTGGTCAGCCGCCTCTCTGGTGTGCCAAAGACGACCATCGTCAACTGGCTGACCGGCCGCGTCGCACGGCCCCGCCACTGGCAGGATCTGGTGCTGGTGGCGAGCGCCCTGCGCCTGAGCGGGGCCGAGCTTGACCAGCTGCTCGATGCCGCTGGGCATCCACCGATGCAGCCGTTACTCGCAAGTCTGACCGCCCCCGCCGAGCGCCAGCTCTTCGAGCCCTGGCAGCACACGGTGTCCGAGCCGGCGACGAGCGGGCGGCATATGGCGACGCTCGCCATCCCCCTGTTGCCCATTCCGACCACCCCGCTCATCGGGCGCGAGGTTGAGCGGGCTCGCGCCGGGCAGCTCCTGACCAACCCCGATGTACGTCTCCTGACGCTCACCGGGCCGGCCGGCGTGGGCAAGACGCGCCTCGCGCTGCAGGTTGGAGCCGACTCTCGTCCCTTCTTCGCTGACGGGGTCTACTTTGTGACGCTCACGCCGATCAGCGACCCTGGAATGGTGCTCTCAGCGATCGCGCACGCCCTGGGCATCGCCGAGACCGGCAGCCAGCCGCTGGCCGAGCGTGTCGGCGAGGCGCTGCAGAGCCGGCACCTGCTGCTGATCCTTGATAACTTCGAACACCTGGTTACCTCGGCGCCGACCATCGGCGCGCTCCTGGCCGCCGCCCCGCAGCTATCGGTCCTGGTGACAAGCCGGATCGTGCTCCACCTCGCCGGCGAGCACGAGCTGACGTTGCCCTTGCTCGGCCTGCCCGACCTGATCCACCTGCCGCAGCCGGCGCAACTTGCCCAGATCCCGGCCGTGACGCTCTTTCTGGCGCGGGTGCGCGCAGTCAAGCCGGACTTTCAGCTCACCGCCGCGAACGCCGCCGCGGTGGCGGGTATCTGTGTGCGTCTGGATGGGCTGCCCCTGGCGCTCGAGCTTGCGGCCGCCCGCAGCAAGCTGCTCCCGCCCCGCGAGCTGCTTGCCCGCCTCGACCAGCGTCTGAGCCTGCTGACCGTCGCATACACCGACCGCCCGAGCCATCAGCAGACTCTCAGCGGTGCCCTCGACTGGAGCTACCGCCTGCTCTCACCCGCAGCCCAGCGCGTCTTCGTGCGCCTGGCCGTGTTCGTCGGCGGCTGGACCCTCGAAGCAGCCGAGGCGGTGTGTGCCGACGAGGGTGAACAGCCTGGGATGGAGCGGCGTCAGCGGATGCTCGACGGGCTGATGACCCTGTCCGACCACAGCCTGGCGCAGACCCTCGTCGGCGACGACGAGCAGCGCTACACGCTGCTGGAGACGATGCGCGCCTACGCCCTGGAGCGGCTGGCCGCGAGCGGCGAGCAGCCGCTGATCACCGCGCGGCACGCCGCCTACCTGGTGCGGCTCGCCGAGGAGGCAGGGCCTGCCCTGAGCGGCCACGAGCAGGTGCGCTGGCTCAACCGCCTTGAGCAGGACCACGATAACCTGCGCGCGGCCCTCACCTGGGCGCTCCACCACCAGCCCGACGCCGCCGGACGGATCGCCACGTCGATCTGGCGCTTCTGGCAGCTGCGGGGCTACTTGCACGAGGGCCGACGCTGGCTCGACCGGATCGCCCCCCTGGTTACGCCGTCGCTCCGGGCTGCGGCACTGCTTGGCTCGGG
>JAYUYB010000202.1:0-4940 GCA_043752655.1 Chloroflexota bacterium | reverse complement strand
TGCGGTTCGCGTCGATCGCAAGGATCTTCAGAGTCTGTGGGCCTGATGCGCCGGGCCGCCGCATCCGGAAGCTGTCGTCGGTGAGCGGCCGGATATGGACGCTGTTCTGGAGCGGGGGCGGCACCGGGTCGACCAGATCGTTCGTCAGCGCACCGTCGCGGGCCACGATCTGCCCGCCCGCCAGGACAACCCGGGCGCGGAGATCGTGTAACGAATCGACGAGTACGATATCGGCGAGCTTGCCGGGCGCGATCGCTCCCAGGTCGTGCAGGCCGTAGCGCATCGCGCCATTCAGGGTCGCAAAGCGGATTGCCAGGGCCGGATCGACCCCCTGCTCGATCAACACGCGCACGCCGCGATCAATGTGGCCGTGATCCAGGAGATCGGCCGGGTCAATATCATCGGTACAGACCGCCACATTCCAGGGGTGCGGGATCGCTTGAAGCGCGCGGGCTAGCCCGGAGGCCATGCGGCGGAAAGTGTTCTCCCGACAGTAGATCCACATACCGGCGCGCAGCTTCTCGACGATCTCGGGCCAGTCCCGCGCTTCGTGGTCGGAGTCGACCCCGGCCGCCAGGTAGGCCGCCAGCTCGCGGCCGCCCAGAAGCGGCGCGTGCCCCTCAAGGGCCTGACCATGGGCGAGCCCCACCTCGGCGATCGCGGCCGTGCGCGGCGACTGACGCACGATCCCGACGTAATCCATCAGTTCGGCCACGCCGACGACCCGCGGCCAGGCGAGCATGGCCGCAATCGCCTCAGGGCCAAATGTCGCGCCGGCCGTCTCGATCTCCGGCACAGCCGGGACGCTCGACGGGACGGTAACGTAGACGCGCAGCGGTAGGCCCTCGCTGGATCGCAGCATGTACTCAACCCCAGCCTGCCCGCTGACATTGGCGATCTCGTGTGGGTCGATCACGACCGTGGTGGTGCCGAAGGGCAGCACCGCACGCGCAAAGTTCGGCGGCGTGACCATAGTTGATTCGATATGGACGTGAGTGTCGATCATGCCCGGAATCGCGATCATCCCGCGCGCATCGACCTCGACCGCGCCGGTTAGCCCATAGCGCTGGCCCTGATCGACGACCGCGATGCGATCACCGAAGATGCCGATGTCGGCCGCGTAGACTTCACCGGTATAGACATTGAGCAGATCGCCACCGCGGATAATCAGATCGAGCTGTCGGTCGCCGCGCGCCGCCTCGACAAGCGCTTTTCGACTCATGGCATCACCTTTCTGTTCTGTGCCCCACCGGGCGCGGGCTTTGTCGCCAACGGCGCTGCCCAGCGCGATGCTGGAGCGGCTCACCCTGCGCATTCCGCCCTCCACGATCAGCAGCTTCGCTTGCTGGTATGTTGTGAGCAGAAGCGATCTCCTTCGCATGCAACGCGGCGCATCGGGAGACCGGCCTCACGCCAGCGTCACACGGTGTCGCGACGGGCTATCGTTATCGGACCGTTGGATAAGCGGCATTATACAGTACGCGATCCTTGGCGCGCCAGGGATTGGCCCTTGTAAGCTGTCCCTGGATTTGTTATGCTCCGAAGCAACCCCGTTTCGGCCGACACGGCAGCGCAACTTGTCTGGAGGATGGCCACCCGCGCCGGACCAGCGACCGACACCCTGACCCGCTCCCGCTATTATTGCACTGGAGGACCGCGATGACGACCCACACCTTCCAGCCCACGCGCTACTACAACACCTTGGGCTCACACGAGCCGGTGCTGCATATCGCCGACGGCGACGTTGTGGAAACCACCATCGTCGATGCCGCAGGCTTCGATGCCGACCGCGCCCAGGTGGCTGTTGCGGGCAACCCGCAGACCGGGCCGTTCTATGTCGTCGGTGCCGAGCCCGGCGACACGCTTGCCGTTGTCCTCGAGCGCATTCGGCCGAACCGCAGCTATGGCTTCACTGATACGCTGGTGGCCCCGAATGTTGTCGATCCGAGCTATATTGCCGAGCTGCCCTGGCCGGCTCGCGGCGAGTTGCGGACCGCCGAATGGTATGTAGACCCGCCGGCCGGTACCGCCCGTTTAGTGAGCCCGCAGACGGCGCTCGGCGATCTGGCGCTGCCGATCCGGTCGATGCTGGGCTGCTTCGGGGTGGCCCCGCAGCGCGGGCAGGCGATCTCGACCGCCACCTCGGCCGAGCACGGCGGCAATATGGACTACCGCGGATTTGTCGAGGGTGTCACCGTCTACTTCCCGGTCTTTGCGCCGGGCGCGCTCTTCCACGTGGGCGACGGCCACGCCGTGCAGGGCGATGGAGAGATCGTCGGCACCGGCATTGAGATCTCGATGGATGTGCGCTTCCGCGTGCAGCTCAGGAAGGGCTGGCGCACGCACTGGCCGCGCGGCGAGAACGACGCATATATCTTCACCGTGGGCAACGCGCGCCCACTCGACCAGTGTGTGCAGCACGCCACCACCGAGATGCTGCGCTGGCTCCATGATGACTACGGGCTAGACGCCATGGCCGCGAGCATCCTGATGGGCCAGACTGTCGAGTACGATCTGGGCAACATCTTCGACCCCGCCTACACCATGGTCTGCAAGATGCCGAAGTCGATCCTCGCCGGGCTGCCGCGGCGGCACCCGGACTAAGTGCTTCATCCAACGAGCGTAAGCGAAGTTGCCGTGGTACGATTCATCCATCTGCGCGCCTCCAGGCTGTACGAGCGTTGTGACAGACGGATCGTACTTGCTCTGCGAGGAGCGCTCAACTTCCTGTCAACTCATGCTTGCACCCGGCGGGCCCGCCCCAATTGACGAATGGCCCCCAAGGGCAGATAATACCCTGGTGCCAATTGTCCTGGTAGCTGCAAAGTCATTCCGCATGCACACACCGCGCATGCCACAGCGCATCGGCCTTCTGATCGCAGCAGCGGCTGGCTGGAAGCTATCGCTCGATCAGGCGCCGCCCGCCCGCTGCGTCATCATCGGCGCGCCGCACACCTCGAGCTAGGATCTCGCGCTGACGCTGTTGCTCATGCTCGCCGCAGGCCTCAGGCTGCGCTGGGTCGGCAAGGCCTCACTGTTCCACGGCCCGCTTGGCTGGCTGCTGCGCGCCCTCGGCGGGCTCCCCGTGCAGCGCGCGGCCCGCACCAACTTTATCGATCAGATGGTCGCCGCCTTCGCCGCCACCGACGCGCTACAGATCGCCATCCTCCCCGAAGGCACGCGCGGGAGGGCGGCCTACTGGAAGACCGGCTTCTACCATATTGCCCTCGGCGCCGGGGTGCCGATCGTGATGGGCTACGCCAACTATCGCCGCAAGCTGGTTGGCCTGGGGCCTACACTGCACCCAAGCGGCGATCTCGCCGCCGATTTCGCGGCCATCCGCGCATTCTACAGCGGCATCACCGGCAAGCACCCCGAGCATCAGGGCGCGATCCAGCTCCGCGAGGCAGATGAGCTGTAGGCATCTGTACGCACTGCCGACGCGGCTTCAACTGCCAGGTTCTGGCAACCGCGCCGACAATGAGGAGTCGCCATGGAGTTGAGCGGTATCCACCATCTGACGGCGGTGTCGGCGCAGATCCGCGCGAACCATCGCTTCTATACGCAGACCCTGGGCATGCGCCTTGTGAAGCGCAGCGTGAACCAGGACGACACCAGCGCCTACCATCTGTTCTACGCCGACGCCAAGGGCAGCCCAGGCAGCGACCTGACGTTCTTCGACTGGCCGGTGCCCAGCGAGCGGCGTGGCACGCGCGCGATCACCCGCACCGCCCTGCGTGTCGCCGGCCCCGCCGCCCTGGCCTGGTGGGCGGCGCACCTGCGCGCACAAGGCCTTACGGTTGGCGAGCCGCTGGAGCAGGATGGGCGCCTGACGCTGGCCTTCGATGACCCGGAGGGGCAGCGGCTCGCCCTGGTAGACGACGGCGGCCTCGGCCCAAGCTTCCCCTGGGAGCGCAGCCCCGTCCCAGCGGAGCATCAGGTGCGCGGCCTCGGGCCGATCCTGATCAGCGTGCCAAGCCTGCCCCCTACCCAGCGCCTGCTCCAGCAGGCACTCAACATGCGCCTGGTGCGCCAGTACGCCCACGCAGACACGCCGCAGCACTCGGTCCACGTCTTCGAGATGGGGCCTGGCGGCCCGGCGGCCGAGCTGCATGTTGTGGTCCAGCCCGAGCTCCCGCCAGCCCAGCCCGGCGCGGGCGGCGTGCATCACGTGGCCTTCCGCATCCCCGACGACGCCTACGATGCGTGGGCCGAGCGCCTGAACACGCTGCGTGTGGCGAACAGCGGCAAGGTGGATCGCTTCTGGTTCCGCAGCCTCTACTTTCGCGAGCCTAACGGGATTCTGTTCGAGCTCGCCACCGACGGGCCGGGCTTCGGGGTCGATGAGGACGCGGCGACGCTCGGCGAGCAGGTGGTGCTCGCCCCTTTTCTGGAGCCCCAGCGCGCGGCGATCATCGCCAGGCTTAAGCCGCTGGATTGACCCGCAGGCTATCCAGCATCTCAACCAAGGAGCTTGCACCATGCGCGTCCCATCCCGTCTGCTCCTGCTCGCACTGCTCAGCCTCGGCCTCACCCTGCCCGGCGTCCAGCACGTCGGCCGCACCCTCGGCGCGGCAGCCCCCGCCGCCCTCACGCTGCCCAACCCGATCCTGTTTGTCACCCAGGTGCCGAACCCCAGCACCTTCGCCACGATCGGCGCCACCTTCGGCAACCACGAGGCAAGCATCGATGCGGCCCCGCGCGGCGGCGACCTCTGGATACGCTACCCCGACGGCGCCCTGAAGAACCTGACCGCCGCCGCCGGCTTCGGCAGCAGCGACCCCGCAGGCTTCCAGGGCGCCAACGCCATCGCCGTGCGCGACCCTGCTGTCTCCTGGGATGGCGCAAAGGCGCTCTTCAGCATGGTGGTGGGCGCCCCGACGGAGCAGTACCAGGTGGCGACCTACCACTGGCAGCTCTATGAGATCACGGGGCTGGGC
>JAYUYB010000201.1:0-11546 GCA_043752655.1 Chloroflexota bacterium | reverse complement strand
CGCGCCGGGTAAAGTTCGTCATCAGGAAGGCGTAGCTGCCCACGGCGCCCGCCGGCACCGACTGGCTGATGATGATCGCCACCAGAGCGGTGGCCCAGAGGCGCAGCACGCTCATGCGGTAGCCCAGCGAGCGCAGCACGATGTTGAAGACCTGCGAGCTTATCAGGTAGCTGAGGCAGATAACTATGAACCCGGCGACTAGCCAGAGCGGGCGGGCCTCGCGCAGCAGACCCAGCGCCTCGGCGATCTTGGCGCGGTTTACGTAGGCGAGCACTAGGATGACAAGGCTGATCAGCACGCTGGTGAGCAGCTTCCAACGCGGGTGATGCATCAGCGCGTCCTTTCGTGGTGGTATGCGTTCCCGTGGATAGACGGACGCGAGCGGCGCCAGGTTGCAGCGATTCGGCTCACCATGCGATCGCGAAGCCGCCCTCGCGCCGCGTCGGCTCCTGCCATGTCAGCTCCACCTTCTCCACCTCGGCGTGGGTTGGGCCGCTGTAGCACCAGCTCACCAGCCGCTGCACCGCGGGGCGGGTGCCCTCGAATACCGCCTCCACACGCCCGTCGGCCAGGTTGCGCACCCAGCCCTCTACGCCCGCAGCCCGCGCCTTGTCCCGCATGTAGGCCCGAAAGCTTACCCCCTGCACACGGCCCGCGATCAGCACATGCGCCCGCACCAGGTCCATACTCGGTTGCTCCTGCTCGATGTTTTGCTGTGGCGCCCGGCGGGCCTGCATTCTGCTCGCCAGTATACCTGAGCGCCCGATGGGGCGCAATGGGGCCAGCGTGTACGGCCCTCAAAGCCCTATGGTATACTGCCAACAGATGTTTCCCACCTCAGGTAACGCCGGTCGTACCGGTCTGGACATAGCAGCATGAAAGATCAAGATCTTATTCGCGACATCTGCATTATTGCCCATGTCGATCACGGAAAAACCACGCTCAGCGATAGGCTGCTTGAATTTACCAGCACTATCACCCTGCGTGAGCGCCGCGAACAGCATCTTGACGGCATGGATCTGGAGCGAGAGCGCGGGATTACTATCAAAGCTAAGTCTGTGAGGATGGCGTACCCTGCAAAAGATGGCCACATCTATCAAATAAATCTTATTGATACCCCTGGGCACGTAGATTTCGGCAGCGAGGTTTCGCGCTCAATCGCCGCCTGCGAGGGCGCGCTGCTCGTCGTGGATGCGGCCCAGGGCATCGAGGCCCAGACGCTGGCGAATGTGTATCTGGCGCTGGAGCACGATCTGGCGATCATCCCTGTGATCAATAAGATCGATCTGCCCGGCGCGCACCCGGAGGAGGTGGCCGCCGAGATCGAGAAGGTGATCGGCATCCTCGCCGAGGAGGCGATTATGGCCTCCGCCAAGTCCGGCATCGGGATTGAGGCGATCCTTGAGGCGATCGTGGAGCGCATCCCGCCACCCAGCGGCCGCCGTGACGCGCCCGCACGCGCCCTGATCTTCGACTCGCAGTACGACGCCTACAAGGGTGTGATCGCCTACATCCGTATGGTCGATGGGATCATCCCGTCTGGCTCCAGGGTGCGCTTTATCGCCACCGGCGCCGAGACCGAGACGCTCGAGATCGGGGTGTTTCGCCCCGCTATGACGCCGCTCGCCCAGCTTGCCGCCGGCGAGGTCGGCTACATCGCTACTGGCCTCAAAACGGTGGAGGAGTGCCAGGTTGGCGATACGGTCACCCTCGCCGCAAACCCGGCCACCGAGGAACTGCCCGGCTATCGCCCCGCCAAGCCAATGGTCTTCGCCGGCCTCTACCCGATGGACAGCAACGCTTACCCCGACCTGCGCGACGCGCTCGACAAGCTGAAGCTGAACGACGCCGCGCTCTCATTTCTCCCCGAGAGCTCCGTCGCCCTCGGCTTCGGCTTCCGCTGCGGCTTCCTCGGCCTGCTGCATATGGAGATCGTGCGTGAGCGCCTGGAGCGCGAGTACAACCTGGAACTGCTGATCACCGCGCCAAGCGTGGAGTATCAGGTGCTGCGCACCGACGGCGAGATCCTCACCGTCTCTAATCCCTCCGAGATGCCCGACCTCGGCCTGATCGCCTCGATTGAGGAGCCGATCGTGCAGATCAGCGTGATCGCGCCAACCCGCTACATCGGCACGATCATGGATCTCGTCACCACCCGGCGCGGCATCTTCGACGCGATGGAGTATCTTGACCCCACGCGCGTGGTGCTGAAGTACAAGATGCCACTGGCCGAGATTGTTATCGACTTCTACGATATGCTCAAGAGCCGCACCCAGGGCTACGCCTCGCTCGATTACACGCTCGCCGGCTATCTCGACGCCGACCTCGTAAAGCTCGATCTGCTCGTGAACCAGGCGTCCGTCGACGCGCTCTCGCTGATCGTCCACCGCGACTTCGCCTACCAGCGCGGCAAAGATCTGGTGGAGCGCCTGCGCCAGCTGATCCCGCGCCAGATGTTCGAGGTGCCCATCCAGGCCGCGATCGGCAGCAAGGTGATCGCCCGCGAGACCGTGCGCGCCATGCGAAAAGATGTATTGTCAAAATGCTACGGAGGCGACATCAGCCGAAAGCGCAAGCTGCTCGATAAGCAAAAAGAGGGCAAGAAACGCATGAAGATGGTCGGCAACGTCGAGATCCCCCAGGAGGCGTTTATGGCTATCCTCTCGCTGAACGACGAGCCCGCCACAGAGCGCTAGGGCACACGTAAGGACACCCCTTGCGGGCGCCCCAAGCTATGCGGAAGGTAGCATGAATCAGCCAGGTCAGCCCTCACCCCCAGCCCCTCTCCCTCAAGGGAAGCGGGGAGCTCCAGTATCAGGATGCCTGCTAGCTCTCCCGCTCCTGCTCAGGAAGAGCGGGCTATCGGCTATCCTCCTGCTCCTCCCCCTGCTCGCGGCCTGCGCCAGCACGGCGGGCGGCCAGGCGGTGATGGACGCGCCCGACACCACGCCCGTGATCTTTCAGGTGGGCGGCGAGCGCTTCACCGTTGCCGACTACGAGCAGCGCCTGAGCGACGATATTGGCACCGGCATCGCCGACCTCGCCTCGCAGGGCCAGACCCGTGAGCAGATCGAGCAGCTCGCTAACGACAGCAATGTGCGCGGCAGCGTCCTCGACCGCATGATCCAGGACGCGCTGCTGCTCGACTACGCCCGCCGCAATGGGATCGGCGTAGATCCCGCCTCGGTCGATGCGGCGGTGCCCGCCCCTGCCCCCCCCGACCCGAGCCAGCCTGTGGACCCAGCCGCCCAGCCCACGCCAACCACGGCCGAGCAGCGCGCCACGCTCGCCCGCAGCCAGCTTGTGTTCGAGGTGATCGCCCGCAACACGCGCGCCGATATGTTCCACGCCCGCCATATCCTCGTGGCCGATGAGCCCGCCGCCGACCAGGCGCTCGCCGCGCTCGCAGCTGGCGCCGACTTCGCCAGCCTCGCCCGTGAGCGCTCCACCGACACGGCCTCGGCCGAGCAGGGCGGCGACCTCGGCTGGATACCACGCGGCGACCTGCCCGAGCTTGATGAGAGCGCTTTCGCCACGGCCCTCAACACGCCAACCAAGGCGCAGGGCCAGGCTGGCTGGCATGTGCTCGAGGTGCTGGAGCGACAGGAGCAGCGATCCTTCGAGAACTTTGCGCAACTGCGCCAGAGCGCGAACGCCCAAAGCTTCTACGAGCAGAGCTTTACGCCCTGGTACGACGCGCTGCGCGCCCAGGCCGAGCAGTCTGGCGAGCTTGAGCTCGCCCCCGGCTTCGACCCGAACAGCGTGCCGCTGCCGTTCCCTGAGGGCCTGTAACCCTGCTTGATCTTATCCACAGATTTCCGGCCCATTTCTGGCCTATATTCCGGGCCATTGCTGGTCCGGGCAGGTGTCCGAGCGGTTGAGCGGAAATCGGTGTCATCTGTGGAAGAGATACAGCTCAGCGGGATGAGCCCAGGACGAATACTAGATCTTGGCCATGAGCTGTTCGGCCTGACGACGGCGGGCGGCGTGCAGCTCTGGGAGGCAAGCGCGCTGCTGGCTGCCGCCCGCCCCGACGGTCTGCCCGCGCCCGGCGAGGTCGTCACGGTAGCGTCCTACGCGGAGACCCAGGGCCTTGGGCCATACGCCCCGCCCCCCGCCCCCTTCCCGCTCGTGCCTACCGCCCCTGCCTTCATCTACGGCTCCCCCAACGCCGACTGGCCCGCCCTCGCTGCCCTTCTGCGCACCCGCTACCCCGCCCACCACCCGCTCCAGCTCGCCACGTTCAACGAGCACGGCGAGCCACCGGCATCCCAGGTACTAGCTCTGACGGATCTCCCCCGCCTGCCCATTTTGCATGGTGCATGGTGCATGGTGCATTTGTCCCCGCTCCCCATCGCCAATGATCTGCGCGGCCTCGATGGGCTGCGCTGGGTTGTGGCACGCCTGCTCGCCCCAGGCGGCTGCCCTTGGGACGTGCGGCAGACTCATCAGTCGCTGCGGGCCGCGCTGCTAGAGGAGGCCCACGAGGTGCTGGAGGCGTTAGACAGCGCCGACATGCCCGCGCTCAGCGAGGAGCTCGGCGACCTGCTGCTCTCTGTGCTGGCCCATAGCGAGATGGCCCGCCAGACCGGCCACTTCGCCCAGGAGGATGTGATCGGCGGGATCGCCACCAAGCTGATCGGGCGCCACCCGCACGTCTTCGGCAACCTGACCGTAGACGGCGAGGGCCAGGTGCTTCAGAACTGGGAGCAGATCAAGGCCGCCGAGCTTGCTGCAAAGGGCAAGCCGCGCGCCAGCGCCCTGGATGGCGTGCCGCCAAGCTTGCCCGCCCTCGCCGCCGCCCAGAAGCTCGGCAAGAAGGCCGCCCGCGCCGGCTTCAACTGGGGCAGCGTTGATCAGGTCTGGGCCAAACTGCACGAGGAGCTTGGCGAGCTCGCCGAGGCCGCCGCCAGCGGCGAACAGGCCCACGCCAGCGAGGAATTAGGCGACGCCCTGTTTGTGCTCACGCGCCTCGCCGACTGGCTCGGCCTGGATGCTGAGACCGCCCTGCGCGAGGCCGGCGCCAAGTTCCGCCGCCGCTTCACCGCCGTGGAGGCCGCCGCCGCCGCGAAGGGCACGGCGCTACAGACGCTCTCGCTGGAGCAGCTGCTCACGCTCTGGGACGAAGCAAAAGCACATCCCAGCTAAGCGGCTATCGGCTATCAGCAGTGCCCCCACCAATCCCAATCTACCTCGACGACATCGTGCAAACCCGCAAGGCCCACCCCTGCGGCGGCGACGTGTGGCGCGTGGTGCGCCTCGGCGGCGAGATCGGCATGCACTGCGAGACCTGCGGGCGCAAAGTGCTGCTGCCCCGCGCCGAGTTCGAGCGCCGCATCAAGCGCTTTGTGAGCCGTGGCCCGGAAGCTCTTCCTGAGCCATAACAATCCGCAGATTGCGCAGATTGCGCAGATGTGGGTATCTAGCCCGGCTCTGCGTAATCTGCGGATAATATGCCCGGCACACGGACGTTACATCAGTTGCGCCCCCTCTTGACTCCAGGTGTACAATAGCTTCCGGGTGCCGTTTGGCACCCTGCGCTGAGAGCGCGAGGACCCCTTCAGGCCCCCCAACACTCCCAGCACACTCTGCGCATCGGCCCACAAGCGGTTGATAGGTCAGAGCTGTGTGGTGTTCGGCGGGGCGCCCCTTTCCCCGTGTCGTAGCTGCCCGTGCCAGGCGCATGATCGCCCCTGGCCAGCTGTGCTGCGCGCCTGCCATCTACCCATAGCCATTGCCTGCCCCCGCCTGCTTGGGCCGTCCTGGAAAGAGGCATCTCACCATGGCCGGGCTACTTGCGCTGATCGTTGCCGGTGTCGCACTGGTTGTGGGCCTTATGGCGCTCACAAGCTGGATCCGCTTCATTCCTAACAATCGTATCGGCATCGTCGAGAAGCGCTTTAGCGGCAAGGGCTCGCTGCGCTCAGGCTTCATCGCCCTCGCCGGCGAGGCTGGCTACCAGCCCAATGTGCTGCGTGGCGGCCTACACATGTTCACCCCGTTTCAGTATGTCGTCCACACCCTGCCCCTGGTGACGATCCCCCAGGGCAAGATCGGCTACGTCTTCGCCCGCGACGGTCGCCCCCTTAGCCCCACGCAGACCCTGGCGCCCACCGTGGCCCACGGCGACTTCCAGGATGTTGCCGCCTTCCTGGCCGCCGGTGGCACACGCGGCCCGCAGCGCGCCATCCTGCGCGAGGGCACCTACGCCTTCAACCTCGTTCAGTTCGTCGTCATCACCGAGGAGCGCGTCTTCTCGCTGCCGCTCAGCCGCGAGGAGGACGAGATTATCCGGCATATGGCCGTGATCATCGGCGAGCGCGACGGTTTCCACCCCGTGGTGCTCAAGGGCCAGGACGACTCTGTGGGAGTCGTTACCGTCCACGATGGCCCCTCGCTCGCCCAGGGCGAGATCATCTGCGCCACCGTGGGCGACGATGCCAGCGAGCTGCTCACCTACCACAATAACTTTCAGGACCCCGACGCCTTCCTGCGCGCCGGCGGCACCCGCGGGCGGCAGCTCCACGTGATCGTGGAGGGTACGTACTACATCAACCGGCTCTTCGCCACCGTAGAGCTGATCCCCAAGACTGTGGTCGAGGTGGGCACCGTGGGCGTGGTGGTGAGCTACACCGGCGACACCGGCCCCGACCTCTCGGGCGAGGATTACAAGCACGGCGAGCTGGTGAGCAAAGGCAGGCGCGGTGTCTGGAGCACGCCCCTGCTGCCGGGCAAGTACGCCTTCAACACCTACGCCGGCAAGGTGGTGATGGTGCCTACCACCAACATCATCCTAAAATGGAGCCGGCGCGAGATCGGCTCGCACAAGCTCGACGAGAACCTCTCGGAGATCGCGCTGATCACCAAGGACGCCTTCGAGCCATCGCTGCCGCTCTCGGTGGTGATCCATATCGACTACCGCAAGGCGCCGCTGGTGATCCAGCGCTTTGGCGATGTGAAGCGCCTGGTCGAGCAGACCCTCGACCCCATGGTGGCGGCCTACTTCAAGAATATCGGCCAGCAGCGCACGCTGATCCAGCTCATCCAGGAGCGCAGCAACATCCAGTCGCTCTCCGGCGAGCAGATGCGCGAGAAGTTCGAGCACTACAATTTGGAGCTGGAGGAGGTGCTGATCGGCACGCCCACGTCGTCCGGCGGCGACAGCAAGATCGAGGAGATCCTCACCCAGCTACGGGCGCGCCAGATCGCCGAGGAGCAGATCGAGACCTACGGGCGCCAGGAGCGCGCCGCCGTGAAGGAGCGCGAGCTGCGCGAGGCCGAGGCGCGGGCCAAGCAGCAGGCCAACCTCACCGAATCGGAGCTGAGCATCACGGTGCAGAGCAACCAGGGTAAGGCCGACTATCAGCGCGCCGTGCAGAAGTCCGCCGAGATCCGCATCCTGGCCGAGGCCGAGGCCGAGAAGCTGGCCCGCCTGGGCATCGCGGAGGCCATGGCCACCGAGGAGAAGGTGCGCGCCTATGGCGGCCCGCAGTTCCAGGTAACGCAGCAGGTGCTCACGCGCTTTGCCGAGGCGATCGAGCGGGCCGGCGTGGCGGTAGTGCCAGAGATCGTGGTGGGCGGCGCGGGCGGCGCGGGCGGCAACCTGATGGAGGGCCTGCTAGCCATGCTGCTCTCGGAGAAGCTGGTTGGCTCGGCGCACGCCAATAGCAAAGCCGCCCCTAACCCTGAGGCCGACCAGCTGCGCGCTCAGATCCGCAAGCGCCTGGGCAGCAGCACCAACAGAGGAGTGGAGGTGGCAGGCACCAGCGAGCAGTAGCGCCACTAACAATCCGCAGATTACGCAGATTGCGCAGATTTGGGTACATGGCCCGGTTCTGCGTAATCTGTGTAATCTGCGGATAATACGGCTGCCTACCCCGCCGCCACAAAGTCGATCTCCAGGCGCACCTCGTCGGCCACGCTGGCCACACTCGGCACCTGTGGGATGCTCAGGCCGAAGTCGGCGTAGCGAATGGCACTTGTGGCCGTACCCTCCAGGCGAGTCTCGCTCACAGGCGTGAGTGTCACATCGAACGTCACCTCGCGCGTTACGCTGCGCACCGTGAGCATGCCGGCCATCTGGAAGCTGAAGGGCTCGCCAACTACGCCCGCTGCGGGCAGCCCGGTGAGCGCCGTGGGCTCGAAGGTGATCAGCTCGAACTGGTCGGTGCCAAGAATGGCGTTCTTGATCGCGCGGTCGCGGAAGTCGTTGTCGGTGGCGAGCGTGCGGGCATTCACCTGGATAATTCCAACCCGGCTCTGGCTAGGGTCGGCGGGGTCTACCGAAATCTCGCCGGCCACCTGGTTGGTGGAGCCGATCACCGTCTTGGGCGCGTTGTTGAGCACCTCGTCGATGATGAAGCGCACCTCTGACTCTTCCTGAAGGATCTGAAACACGCTGGGGCTCACAGCCACGGGGGCGACAGTGGCTTCTGGCGCAGCAGTGGCTTCTGGCGCAGCAGTGACTTCTGGCGCGGCAGTGGCCTCTAGAGCAGCAGTGGCTTTTGGTGCGGCGGCGGGCGCCGCAGTGGCGAGGGGCACGGCCTCCAGGGGCGCGGTGGCTTCTGCCGGGGTACGCAGCACCGAGAAGGCAACCACACCGACAACAAGGACCAGCGCAGCGATCAGGCCCAGGACAAGCTTCATGGTGTTGTTCATGGGTTGCTCCATCATCTGCCGCAGCGCTGCGACGGCGGGCGCCTCGTTGCTCTTACTACTTTAAGTGTACCTGAAACCTGTTTAGATTTAGCGTAGCGAAGCTTAGAATCTGATAAGGACGTGCCGGCCCGTGCTGGTCGAACCGCTGCGCTGTTGCCGCCAGCCTCCAGAAGCGGTATCATGCGACAAATGAGCGAACCGCCACGTGTCACTGCTATGCCGCCTCTGGGCCTCAAGAGTCCAACCGTGATCCTGCTGCGCCCCGCCCTTCTGCTTCTGCTGATAGCCTTCGCCATAGGCTTTGGGAGCCAGAGCGCCGCAGCCCAGCAGCGTGCCCGTGGGCCGATCTACAGCGTGGAGCTCACCGATGTGGTGAGCCGCTACAGCGTGAGCTACCTACGCCGCGCCCTCCAGCAAGCCGAGGCCGCCGACGCGGAGGCGCTGATCGTGCGCCTCGCGGCCTCCGGCGCCGTGCTGCGCGACGTGCGCGAGTTCGCCGCCGAGCTTGCTGCCGCACAAGTGCCAGTAGTGATCTACGTAACCCCCGCTGGCACACGCAGCGGCGCCGCCGGGGCCTGGCTGCTCAGCGCGGCCCACCTGGCGGCCATGGCCCCCGACACGAGCTTCGGCACGCCCGCCCCTTTGGTTGAGGCCGACCCAACGCTCAGCGACCAGACCCAGGAGCTGCTGCGCGCCGAGACGATCAACCGCCTGGGCGCATGGAACCGCGACCGTGGCCGCAGCGACGCCTGGGTGGAGCAGGCGGTGCGCCAGGGTGCGCTGCTCAACAACGAGCAGGCCCTTGCCCTCAACCCGCCCGCCGTCCAGCTTGTGGCCCGCGACATGGACGAGCTGCTCACCGGCATCGAGGGCCGCGTGGTACAGCTAGAGGGCGGCACGGAGCGCACCCTGGAGACGCTTGGGCGCGCCCCGCAGCCCCTGGAGCCAACCCTTTGGGAGCAGATCCTACTGCTGCTCGCAAGCCCCACCGTGGTCTTCTTGCTCCTGGTCATGGCGGGCATGGCCATCTACGCCGAGCTTGTCACGCCCACCGTGGGCGCGCTGGCGGCGCTGGGGAGCATCTTCCTGGCTGGGGCGATTGTGGGCCTGGTGGCGCTGCCGGTGCGCTGGCTGGCGGTGATCGGCCTGATCCTCGCCTTCGCGGTGATCGCGGTGGACTTGTACGTCCCCTCGCATGGAGCGTTTACCGTGGTCGGTCTCGCGCTGCTGGTGGGAAGCTCGCTCTCACTCTTCGACAGCGCGCAGGCGCCAGGCGTGGCGGTTGCGATCTGGGCCGTGCTGCTTGTGGCGGCCGGCGTCGCCGCCTTCGCAGCCCTCGGGATCTACCTGGCCGTGCGCGCGCGCAGCACGCCCGTGGCCACCGGCCAGGAGGGGCTGATTGGCCGGCCCGCCGAGGTACGCAAGCGCCTCGACCCGGAGGGCTTTGTCTTTGTAGAGGGCGCCCTGTGGCGCGCCGTGAGCGAGGAGGGCGAGGTGGAGCTCGGCGAGTGGGTGCGCGTAACGGGCGTGTACGACCTGCGCCTCACCGTGCGGCGGCTCGCGGAACCGGATTGACGGATTGACGGTGCCTTGTACGGGCGCGCTATAGCGCGCCCCTCCTCTGGCTATCGGCTATCGGCTATCGGCTATCGGCTATCGGCTATCGGCTAAGGAGCGTGGTATGAATGGACTTGTGCTCGCAGCATGTGTCGCGGTGCTGGCCTTTCTGGCCCTGATGGTGCTGCTGTCCTCGATCAAGATTGTGCCCGAGTACGAGCGCGGCGTGATTTTCCGGCTGGGCCGCCTCATGGGCGCCCGCGGGCCCGGCCTCTTTCTGGTGGTGCCCGTCTACGAGCGCATGGTGCGCGTCGACACCCGCGTGATCACCATGGACGTGCCGGCGCAGGAGGTGATCACGCTGGACAACGTGACGATCAAAGTCAATGCGGTGCTCTACTTCCAGGTGATCAACCCGAACTGGGCTGTCACCAAGGTGATGGATTACATTCGCGCCACCATGCAGATCGCGCAGACCACGCTGCGCTCGGTGGTGGGCCAGGGCGAGCTGGACGAACTGCTTGCCAAGCGCGACCTGATCAACCAGAAGCTTCAGAAGATCATCGACGAGCAGACCGAGCCATGGGGCATCAAGGTGACCATCGTGGAGGTGAAGGACGTGGAGCTGCCGCAGAATATGCAGCGCGCCATGGCCAAGCAGGCCGAGGCCGAGCGCGAGAAGCGGGCCAAGCTGATCCACGCCGAGGGCGAGCTTCAGGCCAGCCGCGCCCTCGCCCAGGCCGCCGAGATTATGGCCAAAGAGCCGGTGACGCTCCAGCTGCGCTATCTCCAGACGCTCACCGAGATCGCGGTGGAGAAGAACAGCACGATCATCTTCCCGCTGCCGATCGAGATCATCCGACCCTTGATCGACGCGGCGAACCGCAGCGGCATGCCAAACGGCACCACCGAGCCCCTGCCGCCCCGCACCCCGCCCACGCAGCGCCTCGATTAGCGCATTAACTTACATCCCACCGATGCCGTATGGGCGTCCCTCATGGGCGCCCAGCCTATACAAACGGCGCGAACCTTATAGGGTTCGCGCCGTTCGCGTTCGCGGTTTTCGCTACGCTTTCGCGTCCTTCGTGGTCCAAACGTTCGCGTCCTTCGCGGTCCAAACAGTTTTCGCCCCTGCCCGCTTAGGGCCCGTTCACCTCGCGGGCGCTAACCTGGGGCAGCAGGCGGCGCACCGTCTCCACCAGGTCGTCCATAAAGAAGGGTTTGGTGAGGTAGGCGTCGATCTTCAGGACGCGGGCTTCGCGGCGCACATCGACCGAGTCGTAGGCGGTGACAAGGATCATCGGGGCGCTCACAGCGCGCTCACGCAAGAT
>JAYUYB010000200.1:0-1878 GCA_043752655.1 Chloroflexota bacterium | reverse complement strand
ACTTGCGTCCCCTCAACCCCTAAAGTTGATGGCCGCCAGCAACGAGCGTGCGTGTCGCTGCATGCCCTCCAGCGCCAGCGAGCGGGAGGTCTGGTGGGCGTGCCTGCCGGCACCATCCGGTCGGGCTGCCGGGCGCCGGGCTACCGGACCACCAGACATCAGGCGGCGCAGCCGCCTTCAAAATTGCCCACGCTCGTCGGCCTCGTGGGTTTTTCGCGTCCTAACGCGAACATTGACAGTAGTCCCGCACCTTAACCGATGAGGAATAGGCGGCAGCCCCCGCGCGCGATCTCCTTGCGCAAAGGGCAGCCGGAATGCGGGGCGCCAGCCCGTAGGCTGCCATGACGCCACACCCTTGCCCCCCAGCACAATCTAGAGTATAGTTAAGCCGGCTAATATTGGACTAGACAGTGATACCCGCGCCGGTGGCGCGAAGGAGCCGGGCTTGAACCAGCGTCGCGTTGTGCTGATCACCCTTGGGGTGATGATGAGCCTGTTTATGGCGAGCATGGAGAGCACCGTGATTGCCACGGCGATGCCCACGATCGTGGGCCAGCTCGGCGGCCTGGAGGGCTACAGCTGGGTCTTCGCCATCTACATGCTTACGTCTACCACGGTGGGGCCGATCTTCGGCAAGCTCTCCGACCTTTACGGGCGCCGCCCGATCTATATGATAGCGATCAGCATCTTCGCCGTGGGCTCGCTGCTCTGCGGCCTGGCCACCAGCATGCCCCAGCTGATCGCGGCCCGCGCCGTGCAGGGCCTGGGCGCCGGCGGCCTGCTGCCGCTCGCCTTTATTATTGTGGGCGATATTTTTAGCCTGGAGCAGCGCACCAAGGTGCAGGGCCTCTTTTCCGGCGTCTGGGGCGTAAGCTCGGTGGCCGGGCCGCTGATCGGTGGCTTTTTGGTGGACAGCATCGCCTGGCAATGGGTCTTCCTGATCAATATTCCCGTGGCCTTTGTGGCGGCCGCCCTGGTCTGGACGGCCTGGAGCGGTGTGGCGCGGCCCGCCGGGGTGCGGCCCGCGATCGACTTCGCGGGCGCGGCGCTGCTGGTGGTTGGCGTGGTGACGCTGCTGCTCGGCCTAAATGACCTGCGCTCGCTGACGAGCTGGACGCTGCTGAGCGTGGCCGCCGCCGCTCTGAGCGCGCTGATCTGGGTGGAGCTACGGGCGCCCGCGCCGATCCTGCCGGTGCGGCTCTTCCGCTGGCGGCTCTTCGCAGTGGCCTGCGCCCACGGCGTGCTGGCCGGGTGGGTGCTGTTCGGCGGCATGTCCTACGTGCCGCTGTTCGTGCAGGGCGTGCTGGGCAAGAGCGCCACCGAGGCCGGCTCCACGCTCACGCCAATGCTGCTGGGCTGGGTCTTCTCGTCGATTATCGCGAGCCGCCTGCTGCTGCGGGTGAGCTACCGCAGCCTGGTGATCGGCGGCATGGCGCTCTTCGTGGTGGGCGCCGCCCTGATGACGCGCGTGCGCCCGGATATGAGCCAGCTGGAGCTGATGCTGGCGCTCGGCCTGATGGGCATCGGCATGGGCAGCGCCATCCCAGCCTTCCTGATCTCGGTGCAGAGCACGGTGGAGAGAAGCAACCTGGGCGCGGCCACGGCCACGCTCCAGTTCTCGCGCACAATCGGCGGCACCTTTGGCGTGGCAGTGCTCGGCGCGCTGCTCGGCGCTCGTCTGGCGGACGCGCTGCGCGCCGTGGGCCTGGATCCCGCTGTCGTCAGTCTGGACGCGCTGGTAGGCGAGGGCGCGGCCGGCGCGGCGGCGATCGGCGATCAGGCCCGCGCGGCCCTGGCCTCGGCTATGAGCGACATGTTTGCCACCACGCTGGTTGTGGCCGTGTTGGCCTTCGGCGTTACCCTGCTGGCGCCGCGCGT
>JAYUYB010000199.1:0-4965 GCA_043752655.1 Chloroflexota bacterium | reverse complement strand
ATGCTGCGGGCGCTCCAGCATCGCAACTACCGACTATTCTTCATCGGCCAGCTGATCTCGTTTACCGGCACCTGGATGCAGAGCGTGGCCCTGGGCTGGCTGGTGCTACGGCTCACCGACTCGCCCGCCCTACTTGGCCTAGTGGCGGCGGCGAGCTCGCTGCCGGTGCTGCTGCTCTCGCTGACGGCGGGCACCGTGGTTGACCGCGTCTCCAAGTGGCAGCTGCTGATCGCAACGCAGCTTGTGGCAATGCTGCTGGCCGTGATCCTGGCCGTGCTCACGCTCACCGGGACGGTGCAGGTTTGGCATGTGCTGGTGCTGGCGGCCCTCCTGGGCGTGGTGAACGCCTTCGACGCGCCAGCCCGCCAGGCGTTTACGGTGGAGATGGTGGGGCGCGAGGATCTGCTCAACGCGATTGCGCTGAACGCCTCGATCTTCAACGCGGCCCGCACGGTTGGCCCGGCGGTGGCGGGCGTCGTGGTGGCGCTGATCGGTGAGGGGCCGGCCTTTGCGCTCAACGCGATAAGCTTCCTGTTTGTGCTGGCGGGCCTGCTGATGATGCGGCTGCCGGCCCACACACGGCCCGCAGGCAGCTGGCGCGCCGGGCAGCTGCGCGAGGGGCTGGCCTACATCGCCGGCGAGCCGCGCGTGCGGGCGCTGCTGGTGCAGGCCGGCGCGATCAGCCTGTTCTGTTTTGTGTACCTCCCGCTGCTGCCGATCTTCGCCCGCGATATCTTTGGTATGGGGGCCGACGGCCTGGGTTTACTTGCGGGCGCCAGCGGCTTTGGGGCGCTGGTGGCGGCGCTGATGCTGGCCGTGCTCGGCGACAGGATCCCGCGCGGCAGGCTGCTCACGGCGACGGCGCTTGTCTACCCGGCCCTGATGATCGGCTTCACGGCGATGCGCTCGCTGCCCCTAGCCATGCTCTTTCTGGCCCTGGCGGGCTGGGCGGGCGTCACGACGATGGCGCTCACCAACACGCTGATCCAGTCGATCGTGCCGGACGCGCTGCGCGGGCGGGTGATGAGCGTGTTCACGCTGCTGCTCATGGGCCTCAGCCCGATGGGCGGCCTGGCAGCGGGCACGCTGGCGCAGCTGGTTGGCAGCGTGCCCGCCGTGGTGGCCGCCAGCGCCGTGGTGGGCTGGCTGATCGTGGGCGTCATAACGCTGCGGGCGCCGATGCTGCGGGGACTGTAGGGCGAGTGCTGAGTGCTGAGTGCTGACTGCTGACTGCCCCACAGGCCCAGGGCGAATGCAACGTCCCGGGCCAAGGCCCGTTGGAGCCGAAAATAGGCCGGAAATCTGCGTCATCTGCGGATAAAACGCCCGGTGGTCGGACGTTGCATCAGCCCTGCCCACAGGCCGGTGAGACTCGGGGCGAGCGCCGAAATGCAGTACACTACTTGCAGTGCGATGCCGCTTTACCGCAAGGTACCCATGGACAGACCTGTTCCTATCTTTGACGGCCACAACGACACGCTGCTCAAGCTCTACCTGCCACGGCACGGCCAGGAGCGCAGCTTCTTTGAGCGCTCCGAGCTCGGCCATATTGATCTCCCACGCGCCGAGTCGGGCGGCTTCGCCGGGGGCTTCTTCGCTATCTATGTGCCGCCGCCGCCCAAGGAGCAGGCCGACCCCGACCCTGATCTGCCAAAGACTGAGGCGTTCGAGCTGCCGCTCCCGGCGCCGCTAGAGCTGGCCTACGCCCAGCGCACCGCCATTGGCATGGCCGCCACGCTCTTTCGGATCGAGGCCGAGTCCGGCGGCAGGTTGCGCGTGGTGCGCACGGCGGGCGAGCTCGAGACATGCCTCGCCAACGGTGTGCTCGCCGCGATCTTGCACTTCGAGGGCGCCGAGATGCTCGACCCGGAGCTGGAGGCGCTGGAGGTCTTCTATCAGGCTGGCCTGCGCTCGCTTGGCCCGGTCTGGAGCCGCTCCAACGCCTTCGGGCACGGCGTCCCCTTCGCCTACCCGCGCAGCCCCGACACTGGCCCAGGGCTCACCGAGGCGGGCATGGCGCTGGTGCGCGCCTGCAACCGCCTGCGCGTGCTGATCGATCTTTCGCACCTAAACGAGGCTGGCTTCTGGGATGTGGCCCGCCTGAGCGACGCCCCGCTGGTGGCGACCCACTCGAATGTCCACGCGATCTGCCCCTCCTCACGCAATCTCACCGATCGGCAGCTGGACGCAATCCGCGCCTCCGACGGCATGGTGGGCGTGAACTTCGCCGTGAGCTTCCTGCGCCCTGACGGACGCGCCAACGCCGACACATCGCTCGACACGCTTGTGGATCACGTGGAGTATCTGGTGGGGCGCCTGGGCATCGAGCGCGTAGGCTTTGGCTCCGACTTCGACGGCGCCACCGTACCGCGCCCGATCGGCGACGCCGCCGGGCTGCCTGCGCTGATTGCGGCCCTGCGCACGCGCGGCTACGACGAGCCCGCGATCAGGCGGCTCGCCCACGAGAACTGGGTGCGTGTGCTGCGGGCAACTTGGGGCGCTTGACCGCTTCTTCGCGAAGAGGGATAGGCCGCGCACCCATGGGAGCATTGCACTTCGTCTTTATCTGTGGCGGACTTCTGCCGAGCTGTACTAGCCCAGGCGCACGCGCAGGGTCTTGACCTCAAACGGGCGCACGGCGACATGGATCGTATCGCCGTCGACCGTCAGCTGGCCGAGCGTGCGCTCGAGCAGGTCGGTCTCCACCGCGCTGGCCACCGGCTGCCCGAAGCGCAGGCTGGCCTGCCCGCGCTGGTTATGCGCCTCGTACAGCCGCACGATCAGGCCGTCACCGTCGTCGGCCACCTTGACTGTCTCGACCACGATATGTTCGCTGTTCGTGCTCAGGAAGGAGCGTCGGACGGGCGCGTTGGGCGCTGGCCGCTGCCGTTGCGGCAGGGCGATCAGCGGCGCGTTGAGATTGTAGGCGCTCCGCACCACCCCGGCCGCGCGCCAGTCCCCGGCGTGGGGCAGCAGGCTGTAAGTGAACTGATGCCGCCCCTGGTCGGCGTCCTTATCAGGGAAGATCGCGCCTTTCAGCAGCGAGAGGCCGAGCACATTATCGTGCAGGCTGTGGCCGTATTTGCCGGTGTTGAGCAGCGCCACGCCATAATCGCCCTCGCTCAGATCGACCCATCGCTGCGCGCAGACCTCGAAGCGAGCCACATCCCAGCTGGTGTTGCGGTGCGTCGGTCGCTCTACGGCGCCGAACTGGATCTCGCAGGTGGCGCGTGTAGCGTTGAGCTCGAAGGGGAAAAGCGCCCGCAGCAACATCTGGCGCTCGTGCCAATCCACGGTGGTGATGAAGTCTATCCGGCGCGAGCCGCGCCACAGGCAGATCCGTTGCTTGATCAGACTCTGGCCGCAGCGCCGCGTGATCTCCACGGCGGCCCGCAGCGGCCCGCTCTCCACCACCTGCCAGTCTGTGATCGTGTGGACCGGATACGGCTTCTCCTCATAGAAGATGTCGATATCCCAGGCGTCCCATTTTAGGGGCCGATCCTCGTAGAGCACCAGCTGGTTGGCGGGCCGTCCGGGGGCGATCAGCTCGCGCCCGGCCCGCCGGTCGAACAGCGACGCAAGCTCGCCGTGCTCATCAAGCTCCAGCCGCAGCTCATCGTTAGCCAGGGCGGTGCGCTCGGCCAGCAGCTCGCCGCCGCGCACGGCTGGCGCGTGGGCCGGGGGCGCCGCCGCCAGCAGACTGTAGCCGTAGCTTGGCGCCGCCACCTCAACCAGCAGCGCGCGCTCGCCGGGCTGCTCCTCGACAAGCTGAGATGCGAGGGGGGCGCCGTCGCTGGCGGCCAGGGCCGGGGCGTCGTCGGGGCCAGCCAGGGCGATGCGCACGGGCTCGTGCCGCTCCCAGGGCAGGCTGTTCACAACGGCGTAGCCGAGCGTGGGCAGCCCCGGCTCGGCCGGCGCGCCCGCCGCCAGCAGCTGCTCGGCGGATGTCGCCCAGACCAGGCCGGCAACCCGCAGGGCCTCGGCGTACTGCTCGGCGCTGTCCACATAGACCTGGGCGATGCTGCTGCCCGGCAGAATATCGTGGAACTGGTTCAGCAGGATGCTGCGCCAGCCTGCATCGAGCTCAGCCTGGCGGCTTTGCGCGCCCAGGCTCACGGCCCATGCGTTGAGCCACTCAGCCTCGCGGTAGCGCAGCTCGGCGGCCCGGTTGGCCTGCTTGGTGCGCGCCTGGCTCGTGTAGGTGCCGCGGTGGTACTCCAGGTACAGCTCGCCAACCCACGTGGGCAGGCGTGGGTCGTCCCAGACCCGCTCATAGAGCCGCTGGAAGTACTGCTCCACCCGGCCAGGCCGCACCAGAGGGAAGCTTGGAAGCTCGCCGAGCACGCGGCTGGCCTCCAGCATCTCCTCGGTGGGGCCGCCGCCGCCGTCGCCCCAGCCGTAGCTGTAGAGCAGCTCGCTGTTGAGCGGCTTCTGGCGGTAATGGTTCCACAGCCCAAACGCCTCCGCGCCGCTCATCCTGCCCACATACGTATAAAACTGGGCCTCGGCGGGGTGCTTCACCGGCTCGGCCGACGCCGTGATAAAGTGAGTCAGCACCTCGCTGCCGTCGATCCCGCGCCAGCGGAAGGTGTCGTGCGGCATGCGATTAAACTGGTTCCAGCTGATCTTGGTGGTCATAAAGCAGCTGATCCCGCAGCCGCGCATCAGCTGGGGGAGGGCCGCGCTGTAGCCGAACACATCGGGCAGCCAGACGACGTGGTGCTGCTCGCCGAACTCCTCGGCGAAGAAGCGCGCCCCGTGGACGAGCTGGCGCACCAGCGACTCGCCGCCGGTGACGTTGCAGTCCGGCTCCAGCCACATCATGCCGACAGGCTCGAAGCGCCCCTCAGCGACGCGCTGCTTCATGCGCGCGTAGAGCGCGGGGTCGTCCTGCTTGAGGTAGGCGAAGACCTGGGGCTGCGACATGCTGAAGTGGTAGTCGGGGTAGCGCTCCATCAGGTGGAG
>JAYUYB010000198.1:0-4967 GCA_043752655.1 Chloroflexota bacterium | reverse complement strand
TGCTAATCGAGTCCCACGCCGAGCTGCGCGATCAGCTCGCCGAGCTGCGTATGCAGGCCGAGCAGCTTACCTCCCCCAACACCTCCTCCGCAGTCGAGGCACCACACGTGCCCACCGCTCCCGTCGCCCCGCCCACCAGCGCTGCGCTTCAGGCGCTGGCGGAACGCAAGGCCGTGAGCGCGCACCAGCCGCTGGGGGGCGATACGCCGCTCACGCAGGCGCGCGCGCTCGCCCAGCGCGGTATGCGCCAGTATCTGCGCTGGATGCTCAACCCGATTGTGGAGCAGCAGAACGCCTGCAACGGCGCGCTCTCCGGTGCTGTGCCCCCCCTGCTTGCCGCCGACAGCGAGCTGCGCGCACGCCTCGCCGCGCTGCGCGCAATGCACCATGGCGCCCTGAGCGGAGCCGCAGGCGCAGCGAGGGGTCTTTCTGGGGCACCGGGAGCAGATTCCTCGCTGCGCTCGGAATGACACGGCTGCCAAAGCGCATCCTGATCTGCGCCACCCAGGTGCCCTTTGTGCGCGGCGGCGCCGAGCTGCTCGTGGAGGGCCTGCGCGATGCTTTGCGCGAGCGCGGCCACAGCGTGGATGTTGTGGCTCTGCCGTTTCAGTGGCACCCCATTGAGCGCATCCCCGAGAGCGCCTTGGCCTGGCGCATGCTCGACATCAGCCAGGTTAATGGGCAGCCAGTCGATCTGGTGATCGGCACGAAGTTCCCCTCGTACATGGTGCGTCACCCGCACAAAGTGCTCTGGCTCGTCCACCAGCACCGCCAGGCCTACGACTGGTACGGCACGCCGTTCAGCGACTTCACCAACATCCCCGAGCATCGCCAGGTGCGCGACGCGATCTTCCGCATGGACGCGCGCGGCCTCGCCGAGTGCGCCGCCCGCTACACGATCTCGCGCAACGTGAGCGCGCGCCTCAAGCGCTTCAACGGCCTCGACAGCACGCCGCTCTACCCGCCCAGCCGCTACGCGGGCCAGCTGCGGGCCGGGCCTTACGGCGACTACATCTTCTCCTCGGCGCGCCTCGACCGGGCCAAGCGCCTCGATCTGCTGCTGGAGGCGCTGGCGCGCACGGCGGCGCCCACCCGCCTGCTGCTCGCGGGCGCCGGGCCGGATCGTGAGCGGCTGGAGGGCCTTGCCGCAACGCTTGGGCTAGGCGAGCGCGTGCGCTTCCTGGGCTTCGTCCCGGACGCCGAGCTACTGGAGCTGTACGCTGGCGCGCGGGCTGTCTACTACGCCCCGCTAGACGAAGACTACGGCTTTGCCACGCTGGAGGCCTTCGGCGCGGCGCGGCCCGTGATCACCACCGACGACGCGGGCGGCGTGCTAGAGTTTGTGGAGCACGGCGTGAGCGGGCTGGTCTGCCCGCCCGAGCCCGCCCGCATCGCGCAGGCCATCGCCAGCCTCGCCGCAAACGCCGCCCTCGCCGAGCGCATGGGCCGCGCTGGTCGGCCGCAGGTCGCCACGATCACGTGGGAGAAGGTGGTCGCCGCGCTGGTTGGAACATAGAGAGCTTCCGGGAAGCTTGTGCGGAGTTCACATGCTCATTGCCCTCGCATCGCCTTGCATCGCCACCTCCCTTGATGCGGGCTTAGACAAGATTAAGCAGCTCGTGTCCGAAGCCTCGGCCCAGGGCGCAGAGATCGTCTGCTTCCCGGAAGCCTATCTGCCAGGCCTGCGGGGGCAAGATTTTGAGGTGCTACCCTTTGATCAGACGCAGCAGGAGCGTGCGCTGTACAGCGTGGCGCAGTGGGCGCGAACGTATGCAGTGGCCACGATCATCTGCATGGAAAGGCTCGCGCAGGCGGGCAGACAGATTGTCGCCTATGTCATCGATGCTCAGGGCCAGATTCAGGGGTATCAAACCAAGAATCAGCCAGACCCAAGCGAAGATCAGTTCTATGTGCCTGGAAATACTCGGCGGCTCTTCGAGATCAACGGGGTAAAGTTTGGCGTTGCGATCTGCCATGAGGGCTGGCGCTATCCCGAGACGGTGCGCTGGGCGGCGGTGCGCGGCGCCAAAATCGTCTTTCATCCCCACCACACAGGGAGCGACCAATCCGGTGTCCGCCTGACTCAGTGGGGCGCATCCAGCGGGCCGTACTACGAGCAGGCGATGCAGTGTCGCAGCAGGGAGAACACGATCTTCTTTGCGAGCGTCAATTATGCGATGCGCTTCCAACACTCAGCGACAAGCCTGATCGCGCCGTCAGGCGAGTGCCAGGCGTACTTGCCTTACGGGCAAGAGGGCGTTCTAGTACAGGCGATCAACCTTGAGAACGCAACCGGCTTGCTCGCTGCTCGCTACGCACCCGAGCGCTACCAAGCGTTTACGCTTTAGGCTCCTGCCCCGCGCGATACGCCTTCAGCTCCTCCAGCCGCTCGCCGCCCTGCTTGCTAAGATACTCCAGCCAGCCCTCCTTGTAGGGGCGCAGGGTCTCGGCCACCGTTTTTGCCACCGCGTAGTTGCGGAACCACTTGCGGTCGGCGGGCACCACATGCCAGGGGGCGTGCTCGGTGGAGCACTGCTCCAGGGCGTCGTCGTAGGCGGCCACGTAGTCGTCCCAGCGCTCGCGCTCGCGCCAGTCGCCCGCCGAGAGCTTCCACGACTTCTCCAGCTCCTGCTCGCGCTCCATCAGGCGCTGCTCCTGCTCTTCCTTGCTGATGTGCAGGAAGAACTTGAGCACGATCGTGTTGGTCTGGGTGAGCAGATACTCAAAGTCGTTGATCATGCGATAGCGCGCCCGCCACACCGGCTCGGGCACCAGGCCGTGGACGCGCACTACCAGCACATCCTCGTAGTGCGAGCGGTTGAAGATTCCGATCGTGCCTTTCTGCGGCACCACCCGATGCACGCGCCAGAGAAAGTCGTGGGCCAGCTCCTCCTCGGTGGGCACCTTGAAGCTCTGCACGTGGCTGCCCAGCGGCGAGACCTGGCTAAACACCTTGCGCACCGTGCTGTCTTTGCCGCTGGTGTCCATGCCCTGCATCACCACAAGTAGGCTGTGGGTGCCCACGCCGAAGAGCAGCTCCTGCAGCACGTCGATCTCCAGGGTGAGCTTCTCGAGATCGGCCTCGGCCTTCTTGCGGTTCAGGCCGCCGTCGCTATGTGGGTCGAGCTCCGCGAGTCTGAGCTTGCTGCCGGGCTTCACCGTGTGGATCAGCGGCGCCATGCGAGTCTCCTTGTGCTATGCGCGTCGGGTGAGTGGCGTGATTATAGCATGAGGAACGTGGCATTAGTCCAGGTCCAGCGCGTCCGGCAGTCGCAGCAGGATAAACTCGCTGTCGTCGGGTGCAAGGCCAGGGCGGCGGCCCGAGCTGAAGGGGAAATTGTTATCGTTGATCACCAGCAGCGTGCGCGCCCACCGGGTAGACGCTCTCGATGGTGACGAAGGGGAACTTGAAGACCTCGCCGAGCCCAATCGCGCCCGCTTCGGCTGCCGTAATCCCGTCGGGGTCGCCGATCTGCATCAGATCAACCAGCAGATCCTTGCGCAGGGTGCCGTCGGCATCGGCATTGCGCAGATCCAGCTTGTAGATGCGCTTGAAGCGGGCGCTGCTGCCCTCGCCGCCGTCGCGCTCGATCACGATGAACTCGCTGTCGTTGAGCGCAGTCAGCTCGCCGATGGCGTTGCTGCTCGACTCCATCAGGGCGAGCAGCGGCAGCAGCCAAAGAGCTCGCGGCGCATTCGGGTGGCGCATACGTGGCCTCCTCATAGTAGACAAGGGTACAGCCACGCAGGCTACTACAGGGGCGTTATGGGCCTGTGAAGCGCGGTTTAAGGCGGAGTAAAGAGGCGCGTCTGCTATAATGCGCTCCAGCTGCTGCGCTTCAGAAAGGGCACACCGTGAGCATTGTGGTTGTGGGCGGGGGTGCGATTGGGCTTCAGGTGGCGGGGCGGCTGGCCCTGGCTGGCGGCGAGCCGAGCGCGTTGCTCACACGGCCAAGCGGCGTGCAGGCCCTGGCCGAGGCGCCGCTTGTGCTGCGCTTCCCCGCGCAGACGCAGGCGGTGCAGGTGGCCGCCGCCGCTAATCCCGCCGACCTGCCCGCCGCCTGTCGCGCCCCAGATCTGGCTGTGCTCTGCGTGAAGGGCTACGACACGCCTGGCGCCATCGAGACGCTGCACGCCCTCGGGCCGCGCTACATCCTCACGCTCCAGAACGGCATCGGCAACGAGGAACAGCTGGCGGCGGCCTTCGGGCCTACCCGCGTCATCGCTGGCGCGATCACCACCTCGGTCGAGGTCGCAGGCCCCAGCGAGATCGTGATCACCAAGCTGGGCGGCGTGGGCCTGGCGCCGCTAGACCCGGCCACCGACGTGGCACGCTGGGCCGCTGCCTTTGGCGCCGCTGGCTTCCCCACCCGCGTCTACGCCGATCCGCGCGCGCTCAAGTGGTCGAAGGCGCTGCTGAATATGCTCGGCAACGCGCAGGCGGCGATCCTCGCCATGTCGGTGGAGCAGATCTACGCCGACAATCGCCTGATCGACCTCGACCTGCGCGCCGTGCGCGAGGCGCTCGCCGTGATGGGGCGCATGGGCGCGCGCCCTGTAAACCTGCCGGGCTACCCCGCCGCCACCATCGCGCACGCCGCTCGCGTCATCCCGGCCTTCGCACTGCGCCCGCTCATGCGCCGCCTGGTGGGCCACGGGCGCGGCGGCAAAGATCCCTCGCTGCTGCGCGACCTACGGGCGGGCCGACACCAGTCTGAGGGCCGCTTTCTTTACGGCGCCGTGGCCGACGAAGCCGCCGCCCGTGGTGTGCCCGCGCCCGTCAACGCCGCCCTCTGGCGCACCCTCGACGGCATCGCCGCCGGCCGCATCCCCTGGGACGAGTTTCGTGGCAAGCCCGAGCGCCTGCTGTCCGAGCTAGGCGCCTGAGCAGACACGTCCACCGTCCACCGTCCACCGTCCACCGTCCACCGTCCACCGTCCACGGCCCGCCCGCCCCGCTCTACCCC
>JAYUYB010000197.1:0-11611 GCA_043752655.1 Chloroflexota bacterium | reverse complement strand
TGTCTACATCGGCGACTTCACGCTGCCGGGACGGATAGACATGTACAGCGCGCCGCGCGGCGGGACGCCGGTCCGCCTTAGCAGCGGCCTTCCCGACGGCGAGGTTGCCGAGTATGCCAGCGCCGGCGATCGCGTGGTTTTCAGCTGGTTCTCCGACGGGCGCTATGCCCTCTACAGCGCCCCTCTTGCCGGCGGTCTCCCTTTACGCCTGAACCCGGAATATACCAACCCCGATACAGGCAGGGCCCTGAACTTCGCCGTCGCCGGCAGCCGCGTGGTCTTCGCCGTTACCCAGGAGCGCCGCGAGGTCGGGGTGCTCTACAGCGTGCCTGCCACGGGCGGCGTCCCCACGCGCCTCAGCGTGGCGCTGCCGGATCCTGGCCCCGGCCTCGCCTGGTCGGTGCGCTCTGTGTATACCAGCGACGACAACAGCACCGTAGCTTACACCCTTGCCCTGAGCGGCAATACCCAGCTCATCTACACGGTGCCGACGACGGGCGGCCCCTCAACCCTGATCAACGCCGAGGGCGAATCGCTGCAAGGGAACCTCAAGTCGATAGCCCTCACACCCAACGGCTCCCGGGTGGTCTACCTCACCGTTGTAATACTCAGCGGTGGCGGCTCGGGCGTGAAGCTCATGAGTGTGGCCGCCAATGGCGGCGACCGTCAGGAGCTCGATAGCGCCGCGCAGATCAGTTTTCAAATCACGGGTGATGGCGCGCGAGTGGTCTACTTTCGCAGCGACGATGCATTTTCGCAGACGGGCGAGCTCCACAGCGTCCCGATCGGCGGTGGCGCTCCGGCTCAGCTGAGTGCCAGCGCCACCATGGAGTTCGTTAGCGAGCCGAGCGGGGCCACGGTGTTCTTCACGCCTATCGGTGGTGGACTCCAGCGCGTTCCCGCCGCAGGCGGGGCGGCTCAAATCGTGCTTGCCCAGGGCTTTGCCACCCTTGGCACGCTGCGCTTTAGCGCCGCAGGGTACGCGGTGTTCACCGCTAGCGACGGCCCGAATCCAGCGCGCCTCTACAGCTACCCTCTTGCTGGCGGCACAGCCCTGCCAATTAACGACCCTGCAGTGAGCGCCCTGTTCCTTGGCGACTTCCGGCTCACTGGCGAGCGCGTAGTCTACTTCGCGATTGCCGCTGGCGGCGAGCCGCCACAGCTCTTCAGCGTGCCCGTCCTCGGCGGCGCCTCGGTCAAGCTCAGCGGCGCCTACGAGGGCGGCGAAGACTTCATCAATGCCCTGTCCACCAGCGACAGCGAGCTGCTCTACGGCGTTGGCACACGAGTTATCGGCCAGCCTCTGCCGTTAACGCGCCTTCTGCTCGTGCCTGTGGATGGCTCGTCCAGCCCGAGCCTCGTCAACAGGGCTGCGACAGACCCGGAGTTGTTCAAGCTCCATCTGCCCCTGCTGCGCAAGTAGCGCTACGGGTACGCAACAACGCGAGCGACGATCAAGCAGATCGTCGCTCGCGTTGTTGTTACCGTCCACCGTCCACCGTCTACCGTCTACCGTCCACCGTCCAGCACAGCCTCGCCCCGGCGCACGCGCAGCAGCAGCAGCGCCCCGGCCAGCAGCCCGGCCGCCGCGTAGGCGAAGATCAGCCGAAAGTCGCGGCCGGTGAGGTCGAGCAGCACGCCGAGCAGGGTTGGCCCGAGCACCTCGGCGCTCTGGGTGGCGATAAAGTAGATCCCCGTGTAGGCTCCGATCCGCTCCACGCCGTCCTGGGGGGCGCAGTCGAGCACCATCGGCAGGGTGTTTACCACGATCAGCGACCAGCCCATGCCGGCGAGCACCAGCAGCGCGCGGATCAGGCCCAGGTTGGTGGACAGACCGATCACCACCAGGGTTGTGCCCATCAGCACGGCGCCCGCCAGCAGCGAGCGGCGCCTGCCGATGCGCGTGCCGACCATGCCCGCCGGAAAGGCGAAGATCACAATCGAGAGCGAGAACCAGGCCAGCAGCAGCGCCTCCTGGCCGCGCTCGACGCCGAGGGTGACGGTGGCGAACGAGGTGAAGAAGACGGTAAGCGCGCTGAAGTTGAGGAACAGGCAGAGGATCGCCGCGAGCAGCAGGAGCGTCGAGCGGTCGCGCTCACCGAGCACGGCCCGCACATTCGCCAGCAGGCCGCCCTCCTCGCCGCCTAAGGCCAGGCGCACAGCGCCAAGGCGACCGCCGGGCGGGCGGGGCAGATCGGCGGTGGAGGGCACCGGCACAAGGAAGATCGCCAGGGCGGAGCCGATCAGCAGGGCGATGCCGCCGAAGAGAAACGGCCCTGGTATAGCAACACGGTAGAGCAGGCCGCCAACCACGAAGGCCAGCACCGCGCCGAGGCCGCCCATCAGGTTGATGATGCCATTGGCCTGGGAGCGCAGCGGCGAGGGCGTCACGTCGGGCATCATGGCGATGATCGGCGTGCGGATCACATCTACAAAGACCACAAACACCAGCGTCACCAGCATGAATACCCAGAGCGGCTGGCCGAGCAGGAAAGGCAGCGCCATAAAGGCCAGCGCTGTGATCGGGGCGCCAATCAGCAGGAAGGGCTTGCGGCGGCCCAGCCGGTGCGCCGTGACGTCGGAGAGCGCGCCGATCACCGGCAGAATCAGCAGCGCGGCCAGATTCTCCAGCGACATCACCACGCCTGTCACGCCCGCGCCAAGCCCAAAGCCGCCCGGCAGCGGCGCGGCGAGCGTGAAGTCGGGGCGGCCCGCCTGCAGGAAGATCGGCATGTACGCGTTGTAGATCGCGAACAGGGCCTGCACGCCAAGAAACGCGCAGCCGATCAGGAAGGTCCGACCATAATTGAGCCGCATAGATCTGTGTTCCTGAGCTTCCGGGAAGCTAATCCAGAAGTTCCTGGTACAGCGCCAGTGTCTGCCTGGCCACAATCGGCCAGTCGAAGGTGGCCCGCACGATCCGCACGCTCTCCTCGCCCCAGGCGGGCCAGCGCTCGCGCTGTGCCAGGACGAGCCGCAGCTTCGCCGCGAGGTCGTCCACGTCGCCGGGGCGCACCAGGTAACCGTTGCGCTCGTTGAACACCTTGTCCGGTATCCCGCCCGCCGCCGAGGCAAGCATCGGCTTGCGGTGAACCATGCCTTCTAGCGTCACCAGCGAGCTGCCTTCGTAGAGCGTGGGGTGGATCACCAGATCCATCTCCTCGTACAGACTGTGCAGCTCTGGGTCGTCGAGGCGCCCCACAAACGTGACGTGCGCGGCGAGGCCCGCCTGAAGCACCTGCGCCTCCAGGGCGGCGCGCTCTTTGCCGTTGCCCACGAGCAGCCAGCGCCAGCGCGGCGGCAGCTCTGCCCGCAGGCGCGCCAGGGCCTCGATCAGCACGTGGAAGCCCTTGTTGCGCTCCAGACGGCCCACGCTGAGCAGCGCCAGGTCGGCCGCATCCAGCCCAAAGCGGGCGCGCAGGGCCATCCGCAATTCGGGGCGCACGTGGCCCAGGCACTCGTCCACATCGATGGCGGAGGGGATCACCGCCACACGGCGCGGGTCGACGCCCAGGTAGCGCGGCAGATCGTCTTTGGTGCAGGCGTCGGTGGCGATGGCGCGGTCGGCGGCGCGGTGGCCGTAGGCGTAGAGCGCACGGAAGGGCGCGTAGGCCAGCCACTTGCGCCGGTCCGGCGTGCGAAACTCCTCCATGCCATGCGGGTTCGCCACAAAGGGCACACGGCGCAGCAGCGGGTCGCGCGAGCGGAGAAAGCCGTAGCCTGTGGCGCAGAGCCCCTGGCTGTGGATCACGTCGTAGCTGCCAATGCGCGCTTCAGCGGCGGCGGCGCGCCCAAGCTCCCAGCTGTACCAGGGGTAGTTGAGCTGCCGCCCCAGCACGCCGTTCGGCGGTAGGACGGGGCTGGTGCGGTCGTAGCGCAGGTAGACAATTTTGTGCAGGCCCGCTGTGACGGCACGGGCCGCCGTGTCGTCTAACGTCTTACGCGCCGCGTCGGCCGCCTGCACGTAGAGCGTCACCGCCGCGCCGAGCCGGGTAAGATGCGTCACCAGATGGAAGACATGGCGCTCGATACCGCCGTAGCCGTGCAGCGGAAAGACCACCCGCGCCAGCATCGCGACCCGCACTGGCCGCTGTTTGTCGCCCTGCGATACACTCATGGCGGCCATCATACCATCTCCCGCGCGCCGGGCATGTTTTATCCGCAGATGACGCAGATTTCCGGTCTATTTTTGCGCTACGCACGTCTCTGCTGTAGCATGGGCGAGTGCTGAGTGCTGAGTGCTGAGTGCTGAGTGCTGAGTGCTGAGCCTGCAAACTGACTCCTGACTCCTGCAAACTGTAAATGGAGCGTCCATGGAGCTCGGACCCAAGCTTACCGAGGGCAAGACCAAGCAGATCTTCGCCCACCCCGACGACCCCGCCCTGGTGATTATGCGTCACAAGGACGGGATCACGGCGGGCGACGGCGCGCGGCGCAGCGAGCTCCCCGGCAAGGGCGCCCTCGCCGGCCGCACCACCGCCAATGTCTTCACGCTGCTCGGCAGCGTAGGCGTCGCCACGCACTTCGTCGCCGCGCCCGAGCCGACGCTTACCGTGGCCCGCCGCTGCACCATGCTGCCCCTGGAGGTAGTGACGCGCCGCCTCGCCACGGGCTCATACGTGCGTCGCCACCCCGAGCTGGCCGAGGGCACCCGCTTCGAGCCGCCGCTCGTGGAGTACTTTCTCAAAGACGACTCTGCCCACGATCCGCTGATCAGCGCCGCCGAGCTTGTCGCCAGCAACCACGCCACCGCCGACGATGTTGAGCGCATGGCCGCTGTGGCCCGCCAGGTCTTCCTGCTGCTGGAGCAGGCGTGGGCCGCCCACGACGTGACGCTCGTGGATCTGAAGATCGAGTTTGGCCGCACCGACGCGGGCGAGCTGCTCGTCGCCGACGTGATCGACAACGACTCCTGGCGCATCTGGCCTGGCGGCGAGCAGGGCCGCATGCTGGACAAGCAGGTCTACCGCAACGCCGTGGTGATCGACGACTCGCTGCTGGCCGATGTGCTGGCGCGCTATGAGCGCGTGGCCGAGCTAACAGCGACGTTTGTTGCGTAATGAGAAGGGCGCCCACTTGTCGATGGTCGGATCAGGCAGCTTCGACATGCGCTCATTCAATCTATCGGCTATCGGCTATTGCCCCTCAGCGCGTCAGCGTCACCACCGTCTCGATGTGCGGCGTTTGAGGGAAGAGGTCGATCGGCTGAAGCGACTCCAGCTTGTAGCCCGCCCGCAGCAGCGGCCCAAGGTCGCGGCCGAGGATGCCGGGGTGGCAGGAGATATAGACGATGCGGGGCAGCGCCAGGCGGGCAAGCTCGTCGAGCACGGTGGGGTGGCAGCCGCGCCGGGGCGGGTCGAGCACCACGCCGTCGAAGCCCGGCTCGAAGTCGTAGAGGATGCGCTCCACCGCCGCCTGCACAAAGGTGACGTGCTCGATCTGGTTCAGGGCCGCGCTGCGCTCGCCGTCCAACACCGCCGATGGGTGCTCCTCGATGGCGGTGACGGTGGCGCCTGCGACGGCCAGGGGCAGCGCGAAGGTGCCAACGCCGCTGTAGAGATCGAGCAGGCGCTTGCCAGGCGCGGGGGCGAGGCCAGCATTCACCAGCTCGATCAGGCGCTCGGCCTGGGCGGCGTTCACCTGGAAGAAGCTCTCGGCGCCTAGCTCGAAGATCACCCCGCCAAGGGTGTCGTGGATGGTGGTTGCGCCAGAGATACCGCCGCCGGGGTGGCCGCGCCCGCGCTCCACCAGCACGCCAGAGAGCGACGGCACCCGCGCGCGCCAGGCATCGGCCAGCAGCTCTAGATCCGCCAGATCACCCTCGGGGCCAGGGCGCAGGGCGGCGATGCTGTAGCCGTATGCGGCGCTGGCCCGCAGCGTTACGCCATCCAGTTGGCCGGGGGAGGCCACAGAGCGCAGGCCGGCCAGGGCCTCGTTGAGCACGGGCAGCAGCATGGGGTCCTCGGGCAGATCCACCACCGACTGCGTGCCGGTCTCGTGGTAGCCGAGCCTGTCGCCCTGGGCGTGCAGGCGGGCGTTGTTGCGGTAGCCCCAGGCTTGCGGGGCGGGGATGATCGGGGCGACTGGCGCGTCGGTGATTCCGGCCAGCTTGGCCAGCTGCTCGTGCAGGATCTGCTCCTTAAAGCGCAGCTGCGCCGCATAGGCGATATGCTGCCAGGGTGCGTGGGCATCGATGGCGAGGCGCGGCTCAACCCGATCCGGGGAGGCCTCGTACAGCTCGATCATCACGCCGCGAGCGTAGCTTGGGCGGCGCTCAAACAGGCGCACGCGCACGCGCTCGCCGGGCAGGGCGCCACGGGCAAACACAACCAGACCATCAACGCGGCCCACCCCGTCGCCGCCCTGGGCGATCGAGTCAACTTGCAGTTCCAGCTCATCGTTATACATAGCGAAGCATCCTAACGGCGTGACGCAACTTCTCGCGTCCCCGCCGGGCATAGTGGCAATTACAGGGCGGCCCGCGCGCGGCCTACGATCTCGCGCAGGCGGCTATGGGGCAGGGCGTGGGCGACGTGGCCGCGCAGGCCGACGGTGGTGGCGGCGGCGCAGAGCGCGTTGAGGATCGCCTCCTCGGTGGCCTCGGCCACGCCGCGAAATAGGGGGTTGATCTGGGCGTGGGGCAGCATCTGGAGGGCGTAGGGCGTGGCGGGGGCTGCGGGGAGCGGGTTGCCGGTGGCGAAGGCGAGGAAGATGTCGCCGCTGGAGTTGCCGCCGAAGCCGCCCACGCGGGCGAGGCCAACGGTGGCGCGCTGGGCCAGGCGGCGGCACTGGATGGGAATAAGCGGCGCGTCGGTGGCGATAATCACGATGATCGAGCTGCTGCTCTCCGTCGGCCCCCAGGCCGAGGGCACCTCGCTTTCTGGGATCAGGCGGCCAACGGGAACCCCGTCCACGCGCAGATCCTCGCGCAGGCCGTAGTTCGCCTGCACCAGCACGCCCACCGTGAAGCTGCCGCTCTCCGTGGCGGCCACGCGTGAGGCGGTGCCGATGCCGCCCTTGAAGCCGTGGCAGATCATGCCGGTGCCGCCGCCCACGTTGCCCTCGGGCACCGCGCCGCCCCTGGCCTCCGTGATCGCGGCGATGGCGTGCTCGGTGGTAACGTGGAAGGCGCCGATGTCGTTGAGGATGCCGTCCCATGTCTCGGCGACCACAGGCAAGAAGAAGCTCTCGTAGTAGCGCTGCTCGGTGGCGTGGCGGATGATCGCATCGCGCACGATGCCCACCTGGTTGGTGTTGGTGATGCCGATCGGCGCGCCGATCATGCCGGACTCATCGATCCAGGGGAGGCCTGTCATCTCGCCGTTGCCGTTGAACGAGTGATAGGCGGCAAAGACGTGATCACTCCAAATTGCCCCGTCACGGGGCACGATCATCGTAACGCCGGTGCGCGCTACGCGTGGCTCGTCGGCAATGATCGTGCTGTGGCCCACCAGCACGCCCGGCACATCCGTAATAGCGTTGTGCGGGCCAGGTGGCAGCACCCCAATTGAAATCCCAAGCTCGCGCAGACGCATGTCGCTTCGCTCCAATGCAAAATGCAAAATGCAAAAACCGGGCATTGCCCTTTTGCATTTTGCATTCGCTCCTACCGCAGCTCAAACACCTCTTTATCGACCAGCTCGATATTCACGGGATACTTGCCGGAGAAGCAGCCGGTGCAAAACTGGTTCGGCTCGCGGCGAGTGGAGCGGATCAGGCCATCGAGGCTCAGGTAGGCCAGGCTATCGGCGCCGAGATGCGCGCAGATCTCTGCGGTGCTCAGGCGATGGGCGATCAGCTCAGGGTAGGTAGCCATATCCACGCCGAGAAAGCAGGGGTGCTTGATCGGGGGCGAGGAGACGCGCACATGAACCTCTACGGCGCCCGCCTCGCGCAGCAGGCGCACGATCGGGCCGGAGGTATTGCCGCGCACAATGCTATCATCGATCATCACCACGCGCTTGCCCGCGAGATTGTCGCTCAGGGCGTTGAACTTCAGCGAGATACCCACCTTGCGCAGCTGATCGTCGGGCTGGATGAGGGTGCGGCCGATGTAGCGATTCTTGATCAGGCCCTCGGTGTACGGGATGCCGGACTGCTGGGCGTAGCCGATCGCGGCGGGGGTGGCGCTATCGGGCACGGCGATCACCACATCGGCCTCGACGGGCGACTCGCGGGCCAGCTCGCGGCCCTGGGCCACGCGGATGGCGTGGAGGGCGGCGCCGTGCAGCACGCTGTCGGGGCGGGCAAAATAGATATACTCGAACAGGCACTCGGCGGGGCGGGGGCGGGCATGAGCGCGATCGTGCGCGGGCCGTCCTCGGTGACGGCGATAATCTCGCCGGGCTCGACCTCGCGCACAAACTCGGCGCCGATCGTGCCGAGCGCACAGCTCTCAGACGCCACCACCCAGCCGCGCTCGCCAAGGCGGCCGATGCAGAGGGGATGCAGGCCCAGTGGGTCGCGCACGGCGAACAGCGTGTCGCGGGTGAGCACGGTAAGGCAGTAGGCGCCCTGGGCGCGCACCACAAACACGCGCAGCTTCTCGTCCCAGCTGCGGCCCTCGCCGCCGGCCAGCATCTGCGTGATCACCTCGGAGTCGCTGCTGCCGGAAAGGCCCACGCCACGCGTGAGCAGCTCGCGGCGCAGGGTGGCCGCATTGGTAAGGTTCCCGTTGTGGCCCACGGCCAGCGGGCCGAGGGCGCTCTCCACCACAAAGGGCTGAGCGTTCTCCAGGCGCGAGGAGCCGGTGGTCGAGTAGCGCGTGTGGCCGATGGCGAGCGTGCCGGTGAGCGGGCGCAGATTCTCTTCGTTAAAAACCTGGGCTACCAGGCCCATCTGCTTGTAGTGGCGAATAGAGCGACCGTTGGCAACAGCGATGCCGGCGCTCTCCTGGCCGCGATGCTGAAGCGCGTAAAGACCGAAGAACGTCAGGCGGGCGACATCAACCTCGGGGGCGACGATGCCGAAGATCCCACACTCGTGGGCGGGCTTATCGTCGCGCGCGAAGGGGTCATAGGCGGCTGGCAGCTGTGGGGAATACATAGGTGAACAGATCCTCCTTTTGGCTGGCAGTATAGCACAGGGCGATGCCGCAATAGCGCCATGCTATAGTGTGTCCGCTTGCTACTAGCTGCGGTCGTCTCCGCCCAGACTCAAGAGTACGATGCCTCCCACTACCCATGTTGCCCACATCCCTGTCGCCCCCGCCTTGGTTTCCGGCCCGCGCGGCCTGCCCTTGATCGGCGTGGCGCCGCGCCTGATTGGCGACCCGCTCACTTTTCTCGCCCGCGCCGCACAGCACCACGGCGAGCTTGTGCGCCTCGACCTTGGCCGCCGCAGCATGCTGCTTGTGCTGCGCCCCGATCTGCTGCGCCGCATCCTCCAGGAGCACGTGCGCAACTACGAGAAGAACTACAGCCAGATGGCCGAGCTGCTTGGCAACGGGATTGTCACCAGCAACGGCGCCTTCTGGCTGCGCCAGCGCCGCCTGATGCAGCCTGCCTTTCATCACCAGAAGATCGCCGCCCTGGCCGACATGATGGTCGTCGAGGCGAGCAAGCTGGCCGAGCGCTGGGAGCCTTCCGCCCGCGCGGGTCGCGCCCTGGAGATCGGCGCCGAGATGATCGATCTTGCCCAGAGCATCATCCTGCGCACTATGTTCAGCACCGAGGCCGGCGAGCAGTCGCGGCAGATCGGCCAGGCCTTCAGCGCCGTACTCGACTTCGCCAACGGGCGTCAGTTCAACCCGCTCCAGCCGCCACTCAGCTGGCCCACGCCAGCCAACCGCCGCTTCCACACCACCTTAGCCTTCCTCGACAAGACGGTCTACGGCATGATCGACGAGCGCCGCCGCAGCGGCGACCACGGCAACGACCTGCTGGATATGCTGCTCGATGCCGAGGACGCGGAGACCGGCGAGCGCATGAGCCCGCAGCAGCTCCGTGACGAGGTGATGACGATCTACCTCGCCGGCCACGAGACGTCGGCCACCATGCTTACCTGGCTACTCCACCTGCTCCCCGCCCACCCGCACGTGGAGCGGCGGGTGCGCGCCGAGCTGGCCGAGGTGCTCGGCGGGCGCCTGCCCACCATGGCCGACCTGCCGCGCCTGAGCTACCTGCGCATGGTCATCGACGAGACGCTGCGGCTTTACCCGCCCACCTGGATACTCACGCGCCGCGCCGTGGCCGACGACGAGCTTGGCGGCCTCGCCATCCCGGCTGGCACGACGATCGCCATGTCGCCCTACATCACGCACCGGCTCAGCGAGCACTGGGAGAACCCGGAGGGCTTCGACCCAGAGCGCTTCACGCCCGAGCGCGTGGCGGGGCGCCACAAGTTCGCCTACTTCCCATTCCTAAGCGGGCCACGGCTCTGCATCGGCAACAGCTTCGCGCTCACAGAGATCCAGCTGGTACTCGCCACGCTGCTCCAGCGCTTCCAGCTGGAGTCCATCCCCGGCTACCCCGTTTCCCCCGTAGCCAAGGCCCTGCTCAAGCCCGGCCCCGCGGTCTGGATGCGCCTGGCGCCAGCGTAGCAGGTTGGGGCCGGAAATAGCCCGGAAATCTGTGGCATCTGTGGACAAAACGCCCGGCCCAGACGTGGTACCATTGCGCACACACCATCCTGCCCTAACGTGAAGAGCGTGATGCGATGCCCTACCACGAGCCGGTGATCATCGAGCGGCGCGAGTTTGGGACGCTCGCGCTGCTCACGCTGCACGCCCCAGAGCTGGCGCGCGCCGCAAAGCCCGGCCAGCTGGCCCTGGCCCGCTGCGCCCCCGCCGCTAGCGCCGACCCGCTGCTGCGCCGGGCGCTCTTCTTTGCGGGCGCCGATGCTACGACTGGCACGCTTCAGCTGCTCGTGTCGCCCGAGGAGCGCGGCCTTGCGTGGCTCGCCGCGCAGCCAGCCGGCACGCGCCTCGACCTCTACGGCCCCGTGGGCGCCGGCTTCACGCTCGACGGGCGCACCCGCAACCTGCTGCTTGTGGGCGCTGGCCAGGCGCTCCCCGCCCTGATCTTCCTCGCCAGCGTCGCTGTGGCCCGCCAGGTCGCCGTGGTGCTGCTTGCGGCCGGGGCGACTGGCACGCTGCCCCCGCCCTTCCTGCTGCCGCCCGATGTCGAGTACGAGACAAGCGACGAAGGCGAGGCTGGGCTGAGCGGGCTGCTCGGCGGCACCGCGCGCTCGCCGCTGCCAGCCCTCAGCGGCTCGCCCGTGGCCTGGGCCGACCAGCTCTGCCTGGCGCTGAACGAGCCGCTGGTGGCGCCGGTAAGCGCAGCGGTAAGCGCCGGTAAGCTGCGCTGGGAGCGAGGCTTCGCCCAGGCGGCACTCGCCGGCCCCATGCCCTGTGGCCTGGGCACATGCCAGGGCTGCCTGATCGAGACCCGCGCCGGCCTGCGGCTGCGCTGCAAAGACGGCCCGATCTTCGACCTGCGCGACCTGCGTTTTTGAGGAGGCTCGTATGCCGTTTCGTCTCACCAGAGGCACCTGGCTGGCCCTGGCGGCCCTCGGCCCAGCGATCTATGTCGCCATCCAGCTGCTCCCGATCCTGCGCAGCCTCTTCCTGCTGCTGCTCGTGGTCGCCCTGCTCGCCCTGCTGATCAACCCG
>JAYUYB010000196.1:0-1889 GCA_043752655.1 Chloroflexota bacterium | reverse complement strand
AGCGGGATCGCCTACGCGATGCGCGCGCGTTGAGCCGTGATCCCTGACAGGGTGACATGCGCTCGCTTTGCTCGCTGGGGAGACAAGGAGACAAGGAGCACCGCTCGCCTTGCTCGCTGGGGAGACAAGGAGACAAGGAGCACCGCTCGCCTTGCTCGCTGGGGAGACAAGGAGACAGCCTGACGGCAGCGATAGGCGCTCCTTGTCTCCCTGTCTCCCTGTCTCCCTGTCTCCCTGTCTCCTGATTACCCTACCGCCAGCACCTCCACCTGCGGCATCAGCGCCTCCACCATTGGCAGCTCGATGCACCCCCCGCCGACCGTGAGAGCGTCGGCGGTGCCGCAGGCCACGCCCAGGCGCAGGGCCTCGGGCAGCGGCAGGCCGCGCAGCAACCCCGTGGCCAGGCCTGCGAGCAGCGAGTCGCCGCTGCCCACGGTGCTCACCACGCGCGTCTGCGGCGGGCGCGCCCACCAGGTGCCGTAGTGGCTCGCTGCCACACACCCTTGGCTCCCCAGCGAGACAGCGGCCAGCCCCAGCCCCTCCCACAGCAGCTCGCCCAGGGCCGCCACCGCCCCCGCCACATCCTCCACCGGCCTGCCCAGTGCCGCCCCCAGCTCCGCCCCATTCACCTTTACGCCCCAGGGCCGCGCCGCGAGGCAGGCCTCTAGGGCCGCGCCGCTGCTGTCGACGATCAGGCGTCGCCCCGACCCTGTGAGCTCGCCCACAAGCGCGCCCAGCTCGGCCGGCGCCACGCCCGGCGGCAGGCTGCCCGAGAGCACGCAGAGGCTTGCCGTTCCCACGACGGCACGCACATCGGCGGCGAAGGCAGCCCAGTCGGCGGGGGCGAGTTTCGGGCCAGCCTCGTTGAGCACGGTGGCATCGTCGGCAGTGCTGTCTACCACCAGCACACAGCTGCGCGTCTCGCCGGCGGCGTGGCGCGTCCAGCGCCCGACGAGACCCTCAGCGATGGCCAGCTGCGCCACCAGCTCGCCGGTGTGGCCGCCGATGGGCGCGCAGATCAGGGCGGGCTGGCCGAGCGTGCGCGCGGCGCGGGCGACGTTCAGGCCCTTGCCGCCCGCCGCAAGGAGCACATCGTCGGTGCGATGGACGGCGCCCAGACGCAGGCCCTGGAAAACTAATGTGCGATCAAGCGCAGGGTTCGGGGTGATGATCACCAGCATGCTGCTCCACCTCGTGGACAAGCTTAACATTCCATTAACAGACGAATAACACGGCCTTTACTACCAGCGTGTACTATCGTAACACCCATTGAAGCGGTACGTGTACGTGTGTAGCCCTGGCGCTGGCTCCGGCCAACCACCCTCAACGCTGGCAAGCGCCCGGCGCGAGGCGCGGTTTGTCGCTATGGGCCTGTGCCCCGCAGATACTAGAAAGCGAGTCCTCAGGATGGGTGGTCACGACGAGAAGGATAAGTGGGTAGTACGCTCGAATGAAGGTACCGGCGATACGTTTGAGCAGATCATGGAGCGCCGTCTGAGCCGCCGTGACGTGCTGAAGAGCGCCGCCATCGCCTCCTCGGTGGCGATCATCGGCTCGGCCGCCATGGACGCAGAGCAGGCCCAGGCCCAGCGCATTGCTACGCCCAAATTCGCCACGGTTGCGGCGGCTGCAATCACCGACGACGAGGTGAAGGTGCCCGAGGGCTACTACGCCCGCACGCTCATCCGCTGGGGCGAGCCGCTCACCGCCGAGGCGCCTGTTCACAATGTCTGGGAGCAGACCCCCGCCGCCCAGGCCCAGCAGTTCGGCTACAACTGCGACTTCGTAGGGTTCCTGCCGCTGCCCTTCGGCTCTAGCGCCTCGAACCGCGGCCTGCTGGCGGTGAACCACGAGTACACCAACGAGGAGCTGATGTTCGCGGGCTACGA
>JAYUYB010000195.1:0-4990 GCA_043752655.1 Chloroflexota bacterium | reverse complement strand
CATGATGCAGCTCAGCACGTCGATGATTGGAAAATTGCGCAGTAGCCCGGCGGTCTGGGCTCTCCGCTGGCGTGTGGCCTGCGAGATCGCCCGGCAGGAGCTTCGGGACGCGCTGTACAGCTGGTCGTTCTATCTGACCGCCGCGCTTGGGCCGTTACTGAGTGCGCTGTTCGTCTATAACTCGCTGAACTTTGTGGCCAATAGCGGCCTCCAGATCCTGGCCCGGCCGTTCTTTGTGCCGGTGCTGCTCACAACGACGGTTGCCGCGCTATACCTGACGGCGTGGGCCGCACTGGCGATCGCTCGCCCGCGCGATCAAGGCGCTCTGCGGGTGCTGTTTTTTGCGCCCGTCGACGAATATGGGGTGATCATCGGCCATATCCTGGCCGGCACGATCCTCTACGCAGCGCTATTGCTGGTGGCTGCGCCGTTGCTCGCGCTGCTTGCGCTGCTGACTAACCTACCTCTGCCGCCGCTGCTGCTACTTGGGATGGTCTTCTCGCCGATCTATGCTGCGGCCGCCGTGGCGTTGGGCCTATGGATCTCAACCGTCGCCGGCTCTAGTCGCAGTGCGATGTTCTTTTTCGGCGCGATGCTGCTGGCGACGCTGGTGATCCCGGTCGGCCATACCGCGTTGCTCAGTGTTCCTGCTACCGGCCGCTATTACGACGCCCTGCTGTTTCTGCGCGGGCTGGTGCGTACGCTGCGCGACCTGCTGAGCTGGATCTCACCGTATGCCCTGATCAGCTCCGGTCTGGATGCGGCGTTACGCGCCGATTGGGGCGATCTGCTGCAGCGGCTGGCGGTCGGCGCGGCGAGCTGTGTGGGCTGGGGACTCCTGGCGATCTGGGGGCTTAAGCGTAACGGAGTGCTGTCATGAGCCGGGCGCGCCGCAGCAAACTGCGGGCTGCCTGGTCGGTGCTCGTCGTCGTGTTGCTGGCCATGCTGGGTGGCACTGCGCTCGCTCAGGTGCCGGAGCGTCAGCGCGCCTTCGTCTATGGCATCAACGCCGCGTTCGCCCGCACCTATGTCGGTAGCTTCGCCCCGCCGTCAACAGCTACGATCTACTTGCTGGCCGATCAGACCAGCGTTATCTCGCCGCGTGCTACCCAGATCTACTTCTGGCCGATCACCAATGAGTACAAAGCCAGCTGGGAGCTCCTGAACGAGCCGGTGCCCGGCACTCTGGAGGTGCTGCAGGGCGGTCGCGTGATCCAGCAGATCCCATCGACTAGCTATACGATCCACTATCAGGCCGGTAGCGCCGGACCTGTGTCCCAGCTGTATACCGGCGCGGAGGCCGAGGCTGCTCAGGCCCGGTTTAGCGCCGATCAAAAGCGTTATCAGGCTGAACTTGGCGCATATTACAGAGACCAGCAGGCCTGGCTAGTAGAGGCAGACGATGCGAATCGGCGCATTCGGAATGGCGAGAACGTCACGCTGCGAGAAGCCCCGGTGGCCCCCGCACCGATCAGTGTGACCAGCAACGGTATTAACCAGGGTGTCCCGATCAATCTGCCCGCCGGCAACTACCAGATCCAGTTGCGCGGTGCCGACGAATTAACCGTTCCTGACAGTGTACGTGATCTGGTCGTCTTTGGGCCACGGCGTGCCGCGATCGGGTATGTGGTCGTGCCTGAGACGCGCTGGACAACGCCCGATCAGATCGACGATCCGTCCGCTGTGATCGTCGGGAAGGCCGATAGCCAGCTCTACCTTGTGCCCCACGAAGTGAAGGAGTACCCGGCCCGCGCCTACGCACTGCTTCAGAACCCGCAGCAGCAGTTCGGCGAGACAACCGACTGGAGTTGGGCCCTGGGCGAGCCAATAGCGAGCGGCGAGCTCGAGGTCGTTGATGCGGACGGTGCGTCGGAGCGACACGCGCTGACGCCCTACCGGGTTCAGCAGGCGCCGGGCAACTCGCTGGGGTACGATATCCTCCCGTTCATACCCGATCCAGAACGCCCGAACGCGGCGCCAGATCTGGTGGGCTTCCCGCTGCCAATCGGCGGGGCCGGCAGTAGCTTCGAGGTTCGTCTGGTGATGGATCAGGGCCAGGTGCTGCCTGGCAGCGCCCGACAGGTGCGCGCGTCGTCGTCGGTACCACTGCTCGGGTTGGTGCTGCTCGCGGCAGTCCCGCTGGTCGTCGGGGCGGTGGTGCTCACGCGCAGGCGCGCCCGCCTGCGCTTGCCGCGGAATATAGCTGGGTAAGTTGCGTACTAGCGAGGTTTCCAATGGCGGAGTCCTCAGCGATGTATCACATCGCCTGCCGTCCCAATGATGTCGGTCGCTATGTACTGCTGCCAGGCGATCCAGGGCGCGTGCCACTGATCGCCGCCTACTTCGACTCTGCCGAGTTGGTTGCTCAGCACCGCGAGTACACCACCTACACTGGCTATCTCGATGAGGTCAAGGTCTCGGTCACGTCGACCGGGATCGGTAGCCCCTCGACGGCGATCGCTGTGGAGGAGCTGGCGCAGATCGGTGCCGACACGTTTATTCGCGTTGGCACATCTGGGATGATGCAGCCCTGGATGCGCCACGGCGACCTAGTAGTTGTAACCGGCGCGGTCCGCGACGAGGGCACCTCGAGCCAATATATGCCGCTGGCCTTCCCGGCGGTGGCCGATCCCGACATCGTGCAATCGCTGCGGGCTGGCTGCGCTGATCTCGGCCTCACAGCCCACGTCGGCCTCGCCCACTCAAAGGACTCATTCTACGGCCAGCACAATCCGGAGCGTATGCCGGTGCGCGATCAGCTGCAACAGCGCTGGCAGGCCTGGGTGCAGGCCGGGGTGCTCTGCTCAGAGATGGAGGCGGCAGCGCTGTTTGTGCTGGCGAGCGTGCTTGGGAAGCGCGCCGGTGGGTTGATGGTTGCGATCAACGCGCCGCACTCAGTTGATGAGCTCTGTCGGGCCGCCGTCGCCGGGCTTCGCCGTCTGATCGCCCACGATACACAAGATGGGAAGGCCCAGCCGTGAGCTATGATCTGATCGTGCTCGGCGACCTTGTGGCCGATCTGGTCGTGCCGATCGAGCGGTTGCCGCTGCTGCCGCTTGAGCATGGTTGGGCGGAGGGGATCTTTGTCGAGCCGGGCGGCGCAGGGAATGTGCTTGTTGCCGCACGGCGTATGGGCCTGACGACCGCAACGTTGGGCTCGATCGGGCAAGATCACTATGGCGCCGAGCTACTGGAGAAGTTAGCGCGCGAGGGTGTGGCGGTCGAGCCGGTCGCGATCTGCCCTGATCGTTCCACGGTGCTCTGTATAGTGCTGGCCGATACCCTGGGTCAGCACGTCTATCTGGGGATCAAGGATAAGATCGGCTGCTGGCCGTTTCCGCCAACGTGGCACGCGATCATTCGCGAGGCGCGCGCGCTCTTCACGGATGGCTATACGGTGCGCGATGTACTGCAACCGGCCGACACGCTCGCCGCCCTCGCCACCGCGCGCGCCGCAGGCGTGCCGGTCTTCTTCGACCCCGGCCCGAGCATCGCCTTCATTCCGCCCGATCTGATGCGGCAGGTGCTGGCGATGGTTGATGTGCTGATGCTGACCGAGGAGGAGGCGCTGCTCCTGAGCGGCGTGGATGATCGCGAGGGGATGATTGTGGCGCTGCGCGGGCTTGGCCCAGCTATGATCGTGGTCAAGCAGGGCCCGGCGGGCTGCACCGTCACGACTGGCGCAGAGGTGCTCCAGATCCCCGGCTTCCAGGTGACGGTGGTTGATACGGTTGGCGCCGGCGACGCGTTCGCCGCAGCGTTCATCGCCGGTTGGCTGCGCGGCGGCTTGCTCGCCAACTGCGCTCGGCTCGCCAACGCGATGGGCGCTCTAGTCGTGACCCAGCGCGGCGCAGGCACGCGCATCCCCCCGCGCGAGCAACTGCTTGCCCTGCTGGCCGAATCGCCCGAGGCCCTGGCACTGGCATGATTGTGATGGGCGCTATACGGGCGGAGCCGTGTGACCGCTCCCGCCAAGGCGCACTACCATCCCTCAGCTTCAGCGTGCCAGGCCACTAGTAAAAAAGTGGAGAACTATGAGCACAATCCAGACCCGCGAACGACTGGCCGAGCACATTCTGGGCAGCCTGGCCACTGCCGCGATCGGCGACGCGATGGGCGCCGCAACCGAGCAGCACAACATTCCTGAGATCGTCGAGCTTTTTGGCGGGCTGCTCCGTGAACTGCGCGACCCCTCGCCCGAGACCTTCTCGTACGGAAACAAGGCCGGACAGATCACCGACGACAGCAGCCAGATGTTCGCGCTGGCGCAGACGCTGATCGACACCGACGGCGCGATCACCGAGCAGGCCTGGATCGCGACCCTGCTGCACTGGTCGCAGCACTCGCCGCATCGCCACCAGATGGGCCCGACGACGCGTCCGCTGCTGCAGGCGATCGCCGCCGGCGAGGACACCGCCACGATTGGGCGCGGGCTCTCGGCTCGTAAGCTCACCTCGTTTGGCTCGTCAAACGGTGCGGCAATGCGGATCGCGCCGGCCGGGATCGTACACCCCGGCGATATCGAGCGGGCAGTCGAGTTGGCCTGGCTGACCAGCCGACCGACGCATGATACGCAGATCGCGGCGGCTGGGGCCGGCGCGATCGCCGCCGGGGTCGCCCACGCGCTCACGCCGGGCGCCGATGTCTTCTCGGTGGTGCAGGCCTGTCTCGCGGGCGCACGGCTTGGCGAGACGATCGGCATCAGGGAGGGTCGGCGTGTGCCGGGGCCGAATATCGCACGCCGGATCGAGTTGGCGGTCGAGGAGGCATTACGCTCTAGCAGTCCGCTCGAGGCGATCACTCGAATCGAAGCCAGCGTCGGTAATTCGGTCATGATGGTCGAGTCGGTGCCGGCGGCGGTCGGCGTGTTTGTGGCCGGCGGCGGCGATCCGCTCGGGGTGGTCTCGGCCGGGGCGAGCATTGGTAATGATAGCGACACCATCGCGGCGATGGCCGGCGCGCTGGCCGGCGCGCTGCGAGGGATCGTGGC
>JAYUYB010000194.1:0-11634 GCA_043752655.1 Chloroflexota bacterium | reverse complement strand
GCCGATCATGTGTGATCGGCGCCGCTTCGACTCGCGCAGCAGTGGGTCGCCGCGCCTGTGTGGCTGCGACCAGAAGGGGGCAAGCATGAGTCTGAGCGGAAAAGTGGCGATCGTGACGGGCGGTGCTGGCGGCCTGGGTGGGGCGGTGGTAGCGGAGTTGCTCGCCGCCGGCGCGGCCGTGGCGGTGCCATACCATCGTGAGGGCGAGCTCGAAGCGCTGCGCGAGCGCCTCGGCCTGGCGCAAGACGCGCCGCTCTATGGCGAGCTGCTCGATCTCACCGACGAGGGCGCCGTGACGGCCTACTATGCGCAGGTGGCCACGGCACGCGGCGGAATAGATATTCTGGTGAATAATGCGGGCGGCTTTGGCGGCGGCAAGCCGGTACACGAGGCAGGCTGGGCGCTCTGGCAGCAGCAGCTGGAGCTGAACCTGAAGCCGACGGTGCTCTCGTGCGCGGCGGCCACGCCCCACCTGATCGCCCGTGGCGGCGGGGCGATCGTGAACCTCGGCTCACGCACTGCCACCCAGCCTGGCGCCCGCCTGGCAGCCTACGCGGCCTCCAAGCGCGCCGTGCTTCAGCTTACCGAGGCCCTGGCCGCCGAGCTGCGCGACAACGAGATCACGGTGAACAGCGTGCTGCCAAGCACGATCGACACGCCCGCCAACCGGCGCGACAACCCCAAAGCCGACTTCAGCCGCTGGGTGAGCCCCACGGCAATCGCACGCGTGGTGCTCTTCCTGGTGGGGCCAGACGCACGCATTATCAGTGGGGCGCATCTGCCGGTGTATGGTAAGGCGTGAGCAGCCCATAGCCTTGCAACGCGCTGCGCGCTACTCACCCTCGGGGATGTTGCCCGTCGCCTCGTACTCGCGCAGGGCCTCGACGGCGCGATCAAACGAGTAGTAGTACACCTCGGCGTCCCAGCGGTTCACGTCGGGGTTGTGGCTACAGAGAATCTCGATCTCGGCGGCCCCGTCGTTGTAGATTGTTGCGTGGGCAAACCAGAGGTTGGCGCAACGCACTGCGTGGGCGCTGAGCAGCTCGCCGCGAAAGGTGTCGGCGCCGCTGTCGCTCAAGATCTGGCCGGGCTCCAGCTCCGTTGTGGTCCTGCCCGCCATGGTAGCTCCTTCAGATGGTCGCGCCGCCGTGCAGCGTGAGTCTTCAGTATTATATCGCAACCATGCCGCAGTGCGTAGTACGCCCGAACAATGCGATTGGGCCAGCTCTAGCTGACAATTCATTTATCTGCGAGGCATTGTCCGCGACATGCGACAACGCTATAATTGCCACACCCTGTAGGATGCTTGTAGCCGCAGAGCAGCGGGCCGCGCTTGCATCGCTGTCTGTAGCCTGCCGGAGATCTTCGCCATGGCTCCGACGGTTATTCTGCTCGCCAATGGTCTCGGCAACGGGCTGTCGGCAGCGCACTTCGGCAGCGCGAGCGTGGCGTTCACGCGCAGCTTTCTGCACGATATGCTCGCAGTTGTAGGCTCGCTGCGTGGCGTACAGATAAGCCTGCGCTATGGGCCTGCTCTGCCGCCTGAGGCACTGATAGGCCTTCCGCCCGCTGTTGCTGCGGCGCCTATTGGCGGGGAGCGTGGGCCGGATGTTGCCGCCGCCTTGTCCACCGCCCTGTCTAGCGGCGCCCCCGCTGTGCTGATCGGCGCCGACATGCCGCACCTGCCGCTCTGGCGGCTACGCGATGCGCTTACGCACCTGCACCATGGCGCCGACGCAGTGCTCGGCCCAACCGACCAAGGCGGCTGGTATCTGCTTGGGCTACGCGCTCCGGTGTCGGATCTACTAGGCGTACTGCCCACCTACGGCGAGCCAGCTACGGGGCTTGTGCGCGCCGCACGCCTAGCAGAGCTGCGTTTGGCCACGCTACCGCCCTGGTTTGGCGTGCGCACCCTGGCCGAGCTGCGGGCTCTGGGCGAACTGCTGCGCGGCATGCCCGCACCGGTTGCCCCACAAACCCGTGCGCTGCTCGAAAGTGGTAGCGGACGGGCACGCGCTGTCGGCGGATGACAATAGCGTTATCCTGGCGGTTGTCCCATGTCAGGTATCGCCCATCGAATAGCGCTACTCTAGGCGTATCCGGGTGCCCAGCCGGTGTGTTCACCACGAGGAGTGCCAAGCATGAGCGAGAAGCTGCGTGGCGCGCAGCGCCGCCCGTTGTCGATCTTTGTTGACACCGACACGGGCTGCGACGACGCCATCGCCCTGGCCTGGCTGCTGCGCCACCCCAAGGCACGCGTGATCGGCCTGACGACCGTGTTTGGAAATAGTAGCGTCCAAAACACCACCGCGAACCTGCTAACCCTGCTTGCTGCGCTCGACAGCAGCCTCCCAGTGACGATGGGCGCCTCGGCGCCGCTCGTCTACCCGCGCACGGGCGTCGGTGCCCTGATGCATGGCCAGGACGGGCTCTGGGGCGCCCAGGTTGCCCACAACCTTGAGCACATGAATCAGGGAGCGCCTGGCGCGATCGCCGCCGCCGCCCGCGCCAACCCCGGCCTCACGCTGATCGCCCTCGGGCCGCTCACCAATATCGCCCGCGCCGTGCAGGCCTACCCCGAGAACCTTGCGGGCGTGCGCGTGGTTGTGCTGGCCGGGGCTCAGGGTGCGGGCAGCATCACGCCCGCCGCTGAATTCAACGCCTTCGCCGACCCGCACGCCCTCCAGATTGTGCTGGAAAGCCAGCTTCAGGTGGAGCTGATCACCCGCGACGCCTTCCAGAGCTTGCTGCTGGACAGCGCCATCGCCGCCCGTCTGGAGCTGGAGTGTGGCAAGGCGGGCCAGCTGCTCGCCCGCGTGCTGGATGGCTACGGCCAGGCTGTGCGCCTTCACGGTGGCACGCTGTCTATCCCCGATGCTGCCGCCGTGATCTACGCCCTGTACCCGCAACTCGGCGTGGCCGCCCCGGCGACGGTGCGCGTGGTGACGGAGGGCGAGCTCACACGTGGCCAGACGATTGTGGCCCTGAGCGAGCGCCACCAGGCGGCGCTGGCCCTTGGCACCAGCGGCGTGGAGCGGCTGGCGAGCAATAGCGGCGACCCCAGCTTCGACTACCCGGCCGCCCTGCGTGAGGCCAGCGCCCGCGCCCCCCATAACGCCCAGGTGGTGCTTCAGATCGACGCCGAGGCGATGGCGGAGCGGCTCGAAGAGGGCCTGATGGCGCTCGGCGTGGAGCGGGCCGTGGGCGGGTAGTCGTACGGGTACGATATATCGCGCTGCTACTGGGGCCGCTCAGATCCAACCAATAGCGTAGGGCGAGGCATGGAGCACATGCCTCGCCTTTATGATTCCACCCACCGCAGACTCTACGCAGCGTATGAGCTAGAGATCCAATTGTCGGCGCCCTACGCAATGCTTAATAGCGCCTTTTCGTCCAACGGGTGTTGTGGGCTCTAACCTGTCGGTTACAACCCGCACCGCCGCAGCTAGCAGAGAGGAGGTACGTACCCAGCCTGTAGCACGCATCGAGCAAAGGCCTGTGCCATATCCCGGCGCCACTGTCGCCGGGCCGAATCGCTGTTGCCCAACGATAAGCCGCTGACGCCGCCCTCGTGCTACACCACTCAAATCGCGCGCCGTCGGTTACGCTGAGGAGCTTGCTTCATGACTCTATTTCGCCGCATCACACGCCAGGCTTGCCTGGTTCTTACGCCTGTGGCCCTGCTCGCAACCCTAATGGTTGGCTTTGGCCCCGGCTCGCTCGGTGCCTCGAGCCACCGCGAGGCGCCGCTGATCTCCTCCGACCCCGACGCTGACGGCACCGACTTTTACATGTTCGTCAGCCCCGACGCGCCGGACACCGTGACGATCATCGCTAACTATATCCCCTTTTCTGCCCCCGAGGGCGGCCCTAACTTCAACTCCTTCTCGCCGAACGTACAGTACGAGATCAACCTCGACACCGTTGGCGACGGCAAGGCCCATGTAAAGTACCAGTTCGCGTTCTCGCCCCTCGTGCGCAAGAACAGCGGCCTCTCGTTCCTCTACAACAACGGCCCCGTCACTACGCTGGACGACGTGAACCTGCTCGCCACCCAGAGCTTCACGCTGACAGAGGTCGTGAGCTACGCCGGCGCCCCCACGACCACCGTCCTTATGGATGATGTTCGCGTGCCCCCGCCCAACATCGGCAGCAAGTCCATGCCGAACTACAATGCCCTGGTGTCAGAGGCGCTCGCCGCTGGCGTGATCACGAATGATGGCGACACGATCAAGGCCTTCGCCGGCCCGCGCGACGACCCCTTCTGGATCGATCTGGCCTCGGTGTTCGACCTGCTCACGCTGCGCCCCCAGAGCCCCCCGGTCGGCTACCCCGGCGGCCCCACGAGCGGCGTCGATAGCCTCTCCAGCTTCAACGTCTACAGCATGGTCATCCAGGTGCCGATCAGCCGCATCTTCGCAGGCGCCCCGGCCGGCGAGACCGTCGTTGGCGGCTGGACGACCTCGAGCCGATCAACCACCCGCGTGCTGAACGGTGTCGGCGGCGTGCTCTCCGGCGCCGGCCCCGAGACCCACTCCGGCCCGATGGTGCAGGTCTCGCGCCTGGGCACGCCCCTGACGAACGAGGTCGTAATCCCGGTGGCCCTGAAGGACGCCTTCAACAACCTGACGCCCAGCGACGACGTGGGGATCTACACCGCGCCGTCCTCTAATCCAATCCTCGGACCTGTGGGCGACCTGCTCCAGAAGAGCGTGGAGAACCCCGAGCTCGGCCAGCTGCTCTGCGGGCTTTACGGCGTGCCCCTGCCGGGCGACGCTAACGACGACTGCAACACTGAGTTCGACCCGAACGTGCCCGCCTCGGGCCGCGACGACATCTTTAAGATCTTCCTCACCGGCATGACCCTGACGAAGCCCTTCAATATCGTCACCAAGGGCGGCAACGTGATGCTGCCAGCGGGCACGGTGGTGAATCAGCCCACGAAGGGCACCAACGGCAGCGGCGCGGGCATTGTGCCGGCCGAGATGCTGCGCCTGAACACAGCGCTGAAGGGCGACCTCTGCTCGCCTGTCCCGAGCCGCCTGGGTATCCTCGGCGGCGACGCCTGCGGCTTCCCCAACGGCCGTCGCCTCTACGACGACGTGACCGAGATCGAACTGCTGGCCGTGGCCGGCGCCGCCCACAGCGTGCTGACCTCGAGCAGCGAGAACTTCGTCTTCAACCCGGCCTTCATCAGCGTGCTCGATGACGGCATCGACACGAACGACCGGCCCTTCCTGGCCGGCTTCCCCTACATCGCCACCGCAAACCAGGGCCAGGATCACATCCACACCAACCTCTACAAGAGTATCCTGCCAATGATCGCCACCAAGTAGGGTGACAGGGTGATCAGGTGACAGGGTGATCAGGTGACAAGGTGACCGGGTGACCAGGTGACAAGATGACCGGGTGACACCTGACGGTGCCGATAGGTGTCACCTGGTCACCCGGTCAGCGCGAGCGAAGCAAGCGCATGTCACCTTGTCATAGAAGCGAGCGAAGCGATGCGAATGACGACAATGGCCCGCCGACCAGAGATCATGTTTATTGCCGCGCTGCTGGCGTTGGTGACTGTCGCCGTGTGGCGCGGAGCAGAGCCCCCGGCCGGGTCGCTGGGTGCTGGCGCAAGCGAGCCCGCTGTGGCGGAGCTGAACGACCCGCGCACCATCGCGCGCTTTCAGGAGCGGCTGCGGCGCTCGCCCGACGACTCCGAGGCGGCGGCGGGGCTGGGCCTGGCGCTGCTGCAGCGCGCCCGCGAGACGGCCGACCCGAGCCTTTACGATCAGGCCGGGCAGGCCTTTGATACAGCACTTGAGCATGAGCCAGAGCAGCTGGATGCCCTGGTGGGTCAGGCGCTTCTGGCGCTCGCCCGCCACCAGTTCGCCGATGCGCTGAGCTGGGGCGAGCGGGCGCAGGCTGCGGCGCCTCTGCGCGCCGCCGTGTACGGCGTGCTCGCCGATGCCTACGTGGAGCTTGGGCGCTACGAGGAGGCGGTGGCGGCAGCGCAGCGCATGGTGGACATCAGGCCGAGCATTGGCTCGTACAGCCGGGTCTCGTACCTGCGCGAGCTGCATGGCGATCCGGCTGGGGCGATCGCAGCGATGGAGCTAGCCGTAGATGCGGGGCCGCCTGGCGCCGAGAACACCGCGTGGGCGCAGGTGCAGCTGGGCAACTTGCAGCTTGCCAGCGGCAACATCCCGGCGGCAGAGCTGATCTACAGTGCGGCCCTGCGCGAGCGGCCCGGCTACGCTCACGCCGAGGCAGGCCTGGCGCGCGTGGCGGCGGCGCGCGGGCAGCTCGACGAGGCTGCGGCTGTCTACGCGAATGTGCTGGAGCGGCTACCGCTGCCGGAGTTTGCGATCGCCCTGGGCGACCTGTACAGCGCCACTGGCCATGCCGACAAGGCCGAGACGCAGCGCGGGCTGGTGCGGGCGATGCAGCAGCTGAACGCTGCCGCAGGTGTAGACGTTGATATGGAGCTGGCGCTGTACGACGCCGACCACGGCGGCGACCCGGCTGCCACGGTGGCTACGGCCCGCACCGCCTACGCGCGGCGCCCCTCGATCTACGCCGCCGACGCCCTGGCCTGGGCGCTGCACAAGGCCGGCGACGACAGCGAGGCCGCGCGCTACAGCGCCGAGGCCCTGCGGCTCGGCACGCGCGATCCCGCCTTGCGCCTGCGGGCCGGGCTGATCGCGGCTGCCCAAGGCGACGCTGCCGCCGCACGCGCCCATCTGACGATCGCGCTGCAAGGCGCACCCGCCCTCTCACCGCTCCAGGTGCAGGCGGCGCAGGAAGCTATGGCCGCTGTACAGGGGGGCTGACATGACCACGAACGACAAGGCCGCGCCCATGGCTGCGGCGCCGATGCGCTACACCGAGGACGGGCAGGTGGACTGGGGGAACATGTGGGAGTCGTTTTGCGCCCTGGCGCTCGACGGCGGCCCGCCGCACCGGGTGGCGCTGCTGCGCTCTGGCCCGGTTGCAGAGCCGACGAGCCTTGCCTACCAGACGGTTGTGGCCGAGATCGCGCGCGGCATCAGCGAGGTGAGCGGGCTTGCGGCCGAGGGTGGCGCTGTGGGGTGGGTGGCGGTGCGCTGCGCCTCGCCGGGGATGGCGCGCTGGCTGAGCGAGGCGATCAATGGCGAGAATGTCGCCGCCCGCCACGAGCGCGCCACGCTGCTGGTGCCGGCGGGCGAGGGCTTCACGCTGAAGGGCGAGATCAAGAGCGTGATCACCGCCGTGGCCAAGACCAGCCACTACTGGCGCGAGCATCTGCCAAAGGCTGCGAAAGACGCGGTGGAGGCGCAGGCGCAGCTAATCGGCCTGTGGCACGGCCTGCGCGAGCGCCTTATTGGCTGAGGCGCAGCTTCACGATGCGGGGCGTGTTCGTGGCCAGGTAGAGGTTATTTTGGTCGTCAAAAGTGAGGTCGAAGGTTGAGCCTGAGGTGACAACGTTCCCGAGGGCGCGTCCGTCCGGCGCAAAGACCTGCACCCCGCCGAAAAAGCCGGGCACATAGATCTTGCCCTGGCCGTCCACCGCAAGGTCGCCGAAGGGTGTGGGGTCGGACACTGAGAACTTGTCGCGGAAGTCGCCCTCGGCGCTGAAGACAAAGACCTCGGCGCCCTGGCTGCCAAGCAGATAGAGCGTGCCAAGCCCATCGGACGCGACAGCGAGCGGCTGATCGTCCACATCGGCGGCGGCGAGAATGTCGGGGATGCGCCCGATCTCCTCGCCCTCGGCGCTGAGGCGCACCAGATCGCCGCTGGCCCAGGGGATGCCGAGCAAGTCCCCATCGCCCAGCACGATCAGGCTCTCGAAGCCATCGCCATTCCCGTCTTTGAGCGTGTCCACAAGCTGCCCCGTGGCGCCATCGAAGACACTCACCGCGAAGTTTTGCGCCACATAGACGCGCCCCTGCCGGTCGGCGGCGAGCGAGAGGATGGGCCGGTCATCCTCCACCAGGAAGCTGCGCTCGAAGCGGCCCTCGGCGCTAAAGCGCTGCACACGGCGGGTGCTGTAGTCGGCCACGTAGATCGCCCCATCGGGGCCGACAGCGACGCCGCGCGGGTCGCTCAGGAAGCCGTCGCCCGTGCCCTCCTCGCCAAACTCCAGCGTGACCGTGCCAAGGCTTGGCCCGCTCTGCTGGCCGGGCAGCACCACGCCCGAGGGCAGGCTGGCCTGAATCGTCGCCTGCACAGCGGCAACAGTCGCCTCCACATCGGGCAGCTCGAAGGTCGGGATCACGCCGCCAGGGACGGGCGTGGCGTCTTGCTCGCGCGGGTCGGCGCTGGGCACGAGAGGCGGCACGGCGGCGGTGGGCAGGCTGGCAATTGGCGGGTCGTCGGGGCTGAGTCTGGCAAAGCTACTCGCCAGGAAGACCAGGCCGGCGCCGAGGGATGCGATCAGGAGCAGGCCAAGGCCGCCGATGATGACGGGCAGCACCCAGCGCGCCGCTGTGGCGACCGTCGGCGCGCCGGGTGTGGCGGGCGGCTGGGCGCTGCCGATGCGCGGCTGAAGCGTGGGCGCAGCTTGGGGCTGGGCGATTGTCGTCATGCCGGCGGTGGAGGCGCCCGCAGAGCCGGTGCGAACGGCGGCGGCGAGCTCGGCGCGCAGAGCATGAGCGCTTGCGGGGCGGTCGGCGGCACGCAGGGCTACGGTGCGGGCGAGCAGGTCGCTCACGGCGCGCGGCACCTGGGGGTTCAGCTCCACCAGCGGGCGCAGCGGGTCGGGCTCGCCCTGGAAGATAGCGGAGGCGCGCTCCAGCGCGTTGGGCGGCGGCCCGTTGCTGAGCAAGGCATAGAGCGTTGCGCCGAGGCTGTAGATGTCGCTGGCGGGGCTGGTGCCGCTGCCCTGGATCTGCTCCAGGGGGGCGAACTGCGGCGTGTACCCGTAGAGGCTGGCGCCCTGGGGCGCGTCGGGGCTGGTGGCGCCGCCCTTGGCGAGGCCAAAGTCGAGCAGGATCAGCTCGCCGCGCGGGGTGAGCTTGAGGTTCTGGGGCTTGATGTCGCGATGCACAATTGGCGGCAGCTGGGCGTGCAGATAATCTAGCGCGTCGAGCAGCTGGTCGGCCCAGGGCAGCACCTCGCCGAGGCTGAAGGGCGCGCTGCGCTGGCTCATCAGGGTGGCCAGATCCGTACCGGGGATGAACTGCATCACCAGGAAGTGGCCCTCGCCATCGGCGAAGTAGTCGCTGACAACCGGGAGGGCGGCGTGGCGCAGCGAGGAGAGCAGGCGCGCCTCGCGGGCGAAGGCATCGTCGAGCTGCACGCCGCGCACAAGCGTCTGCTTGAGGGCCACGGTGTTGCCCAGGCGCGTGTCCACCGCCTCATACACGGCGCCCATGCCGCCACGGCCGATCTGGCGAACCACGCGGTAGCGGCTGTGGATGATCGTATCGGGCAGGAGCGAGCCGGTTGGCGTGGTCATATGGTTGCAGGCGAGATTACAGATTGCAGATTGAACGCAGCAGAGCGCACATCGCCGCGCTGCAATGCCGTATCGGCTATCGGCTATTGCACATCAGTCGATGGCGCGCTGGAGCTCGGACTCGATGCGGGCGACGAGCATATCGATGGCGATCATGTTGCGGCCGCCCTCGGGGATGATCAGGTCGGCGTAGCGCTTGGTAGGCTCCACAAACTCCAGGTGCATCAGGCGCACCGTGTTGAGATACTGGTTGACCACCATGTCGACGCTGCGGCCGCGCTCCTCGACATCGCGCTTGAGCCGCCGGATAAAGCGCAGGTCAGGATCGGCATCTACGAAGAGCTTGATCTGCATGCGGCGACGGAGCACCGGCTCGGCGAAGATCAGGATGCCCTCCAGCAGGATGACGGGGCGGGGCAGGATGGTACGGGTAGTGGGGAGCCGCACGTAGGTCGCAAAGTCGTAGGTGGGGACATCGACCGGGTGACCGGCGGCGAGGGCGTCGATATGGGCGACGAGCAGCTCATTATCGAGCGCGTCGGGGTGGTCGAAGTTAAAGCTCGCGCGCTGATCGAGCGGCAGGTGGCTCAGATCGCGGTAGTAGAGGTCGTGGGGGATGTAGGCAATCCGATCAGCGCCAACGCGGCGCAAGATCGACTGCGAGACTGTCGTCTTGCCGCTGGCGCTGCCGCCCGCCACGCCGATGATGATCGGTTTACGCTCCAAAGCTCGCCCCTGTATCCGGCTGTGCGTGTACGATACGCCTGCATAAACGCAGGGCCGGGGTGGATTCGCGCCGGGGGATGCGTGAAGCCGCAGGGGGCGCCTGCGGCTTCGGGGGTGCTAGCTTTCGAGCTGGCGCTGGACCGCAGGGCTGCCAAGGATCTTGTTGGTGATGTAGGTGGCGAGCCAGGCGGCGGCGAGGCCGAGCGCGAGGTTGACCAGGCCATGGACCATACGGCGGCGCATATCGTCGTCCATCGTTAGTCTCTCCGTCTTCCAAGGATCGTGATGAAATACAGGAGCTGGGCCACCGACTGCGCAGCGGCGGCGACATAGGTGAGGGCGGCGGCGTTGAGCACAGCGTTGACGCCGGCCGACTCCTCGGCGGTGACAAGACCGTTGCGGGCGAGCATCTCCTTGGCGCGGGCGCTGGCGTTGAACTCCACCGGCAGGGTGACGAGCGTAAAGGCCACGGCGCCGGCGAAGAGGATGACGCCGAACACCGCGATGGTGTAGCCGATCTGGCCGCTGCCGCTGCCCGAGAGGGCGCCAAACATCAGGCCAACGAAGAAGAGCAGCGAGCCGAGGTTGGAGCCGATATTGGCGACGCCGACGATGCTGGAGCGCGCGCGCAGCCAGAAGTAGCCCTCCTGATCCTGGGCGGCGTGGCCAAGCTCGTGGGCCACAATGGCGGCGGCGGCCACGGAGGGCTGCACCGAGCTTTCGGAGAGGCGCATCACCTTGCCGCGCGGGTCGTAGTGGTCGGTGAGCATGCCAGCAATACGCTCGACCTGGACATGAGTCAGGCCCTCGTTCTGCATGAGCGTGCGGGCGACATCCATGCCGTTCACGCGCTTGGCGGTGGGCACCTGCGACCACTTATTGAAGGAAGACTTCACGCGCCACTGCGCCCACATGGCGAAGATCATGGCGGGCAGTGCGAAGACGAACCAGGTTGGATCGAAGAAAAACATAGCCTCGCTCCTTCTTACGTTGCTGGAATGAATGACGCCCAGAATGGGCGCGGCGTCACCGCTGCTAGAGCGGCGAGCCCTCGGGGCCGGGCTGGAACGTGCGCGCCGATGTGCTCGCAGGCCCAAAGTGGCGCCTGAGGCGCCTGGTTGCCACGAGCTGGCTGATCACCACAAGGGCGGCGCCGGTGGCCCCGATGACCGCCCCGAGCAGCAGCCCATCCAGCAGCGACCAGGACTCCGGCAGGGGCATCAGGCCTGCGACATCGCGCTCGATCCGGCTCATGGTTTACGCTCCTCATATGGCACAGCGGGTTCAGTATAACATGGCGCGCAGCCTGCGTGCGCCGGGTGTGGTGTCCACGGGTGCAGCGTAACGTTTCGGGCCAGGCGGGGCAGCGGGCGACGGAAGGCGCGCCACCGGGGCGCTGCGCGCCGCGCGTCGGCCTGCGCCGACGCCGTGCTGCGTCCGCGTCGGTGGACGCGCGGCCGAAGGCCCGGTCGGCGCGG
>JAYUYB010000193.1:0-4992 GCA_043752655.1 Chloroflexota bacterium | reverse complement strand
GCCGCATCCTCGGCGTGACACCTAAAAGCTACCTGCCCAGCTACCGTGAGTTTTACGAGAAGCGCCAGTTCACCGCCGCCCGCGACGCGCTCGCCCAGGAGATCGAGCTGCCCGGCGCACGCGTCCCCTTCGGCCCCGACCTGATCTACGCCGCCGAGGGCCTACCCGGCCTGCTCGTCCACGCCGAGATCTGCGAGGATGTCTGGACGCCCATCCCGCCCAGCACCTACGCCGCCCTCGCAGGCGCCACCGTGCTCTGCAACCTCTCGGCCAGCAACATCACGATCGGCAAGGCCGACTACCGCCGCGCCCTCTGCGCAGGCCAGTCCGCCAAAGCCCTCGCCGCCTACCTCTACTCCGCCGCCGGCCCGGGCGAGAGCACCACGGACCTCGCGTGGGACGGCCACGCCCTGATCTACGAGAACGGCGAGCTGCTGGCCGAGTCGCAGCGCTTTGCCGACGACGAGCAGCTTATCCTCGCCGACGTGGATCTGGAGCGCCTGCTACAAGACCGTATGCGCCAGGGCAGCTTCACCGACGCCGCCACCGATCACCGCGCCGCCCTGCGCCTGCTGCGCCGCGTGCCCTTCAGCTTCACGCCGCCTGCGGGCGAGCTGCCGCTGATCCGCGCTGTCGAGCGCTTCCCCTACGTGCCGAACGACCCCGCCACGCGTGACGCGCGCTGCTACGAGGCGTACAACATCCAGGTTCAGGGCCTGATGAAGCGCCTGAGCGCCACGGGCATCCGCAAGCTGGTGATCGGCGTCTCTGGCGGGCTCGACAGCACCCAGGCCCTGATCGTGGCCGCCCGCACCATGGACCGGCTCGGCCTGCCGCGCGCCAACATCCTGGCCTACACCATGCCAGGCTTTGCCACCAGCGAGCGCACAAAAACCAACGCCCACGCGCTGATGGAGGCCCTGGGCGTGAGCGCCGCCGAGATCGACATCCGCCCCTCGGCCACACAGATGCTCGCCGACATCGGCCACCCCTACGCCCAGGGCCAGCCCGTGTACGATGTGACGTTCGAGAACGTGCAGGCCGGCGAGCGCACCTCGCACCTGTTCCGGCTCGCCAACTTCCACAACGCCCTCGTGCTTGGCACCGGCGACCTGAGCGAGCTAGCGCTTGGCTGGGCCACCTACGGCGTGGGCGACCATATGTCGCACTACAACGTGAACGCCTCGCTGCCCAAGACGCTGATCCAGCACCTGATCCGCTGGGTGATTCGCAGCGCTCAGTTCGACGCCGCCGCCAACGCCACGCTCCAGTCGATCCTCGACACCGAGATCTCACCCGAGCTTGTGCCCGCCACAGAGGGCGCCAGCGACGAGCCGGCCCAGAGCACCGAGGCGAAGATCGGCCCCTACCCGCTCCAGGATTTTAACCTCTACTACATCACGCGCTACGGCTTTCGCCCCAGCAAAGTGGCCTTCCTCAGCCAGCACGCCTGGGCCGACGCGAGCCAGGGCGCCTGGCCGGAGGGTATGCCGGAGGCGAAGCGCGTAGCCTACGACCTGCCGACGATCAAGCGCTGGCTTGGCGTGTTCCTGTTCCGCTTCTTCCAGATCAGCCAGTTCAAGCGCTCGGCTGTGCCCAACGGCCCCAAAGTGGGATCGGGCGGCTCGCTCTCGCCGCGTGGCGACTGGCGCGCCCCAAGCGACTCCGAGTCGCGCGTTTGGCTGGAGGAGCTGAAGGCGAACGTGCCTGAGTAATGCAAAAAGGCCACAGCGAGGCAGATCCCACCGTACAAGCTTGGGGCCAGCAATAGGCCGGAAATCCGTGGCATCTGTGGACAACATGCCTGGTTGCGCCAGTGCCCGTTACAGTGGCGGCAGCCCTGCGACGAATGCCACAATTAGACCTTACACAAACCGCCACACAAGCTGCGACCCAACTGTGGATTACGCCTCCGGCCCGCCCCAGCGCGGCAGCGCAAACGGCAGCGTAAACTTGCCCCAGCCCGGCTCGGGCGCGGGCGGCGGAGCGGGCGCAGGCTCCTCGGTGCGCCAGGCGCGCAGGGCCAGCAGCTCGTCGGCAACCGCCTGGGCCGCCGTGATCCCCGCAGGCAGGCCCTTCTCAGGGCTTGCCATATCTAAGGTGGGGATGTCGGCCACCTGAGGGCTGATCAGCAGATCGGGCGGGTTCTCGCGCAGCTGCATGGCCACGGTATGGTTGACGAGCAGCGATAGCGCGCGGCTCGCCACGGCGAACTGCTGCGGCGCCAGGGTCAGCCGGGCCAGGGGATTATCCGCCAGAGCGGGCATCAGGTTGAAGCCGGGCACCGCGTCGTTCAGCTCCACCGCGATCACGCGCTGGGCGCCCCGCTCGCGCACCAGGTTCACCGGCAGATTGTTGAGGATGCCGCCGTCGGCGAGGATCATGCCATCGCGCAGCACGGGCGGGAAGATGCCAGGCAGCGCCGTTGTGGCGAGGAGCGCCTGCACCAGCGGGCCCTCGTCGATCATCACCACCGCGCCGCTCACCAGATCCACCGCCGTGACCGCACAAGGAATACGCAGGTCGTCGAAGGTGCGCGTGCCCAGCAGCCGCGTAAGCAACTCCTCGCGCCGCCGCTGGCCGATCAAGCCGGTGCGCGTGGGGTCCGGCACGGCGATGCGGCGCAGCGACATGGCCCGAAACAGCGCCAGGATCTCGCTGTGGGGCAGGCCGGCCGCGTAGAGCAAGGCCATCGCCCCGCCCGCCGAGCTGCCCACAATCAGGTCGATCGGCAGCTCCAGCTCCTCCAGCACCTGGAGCACGCCCAGGTGGGCCGCGCCCTTGCCCCCGCCCCCGCCCAGGGCCAGCCCAAGCCTGCGCGGCTCGGACAGCGCTGGCGCTACAGGCTCGGGGCGCTGAGCGCCGCTCACAAAGCGGTCGCGGATCTGATCTAGCCAGGTCGTATAGCTTCTGTCCAGCATCATGTATTCCCTCGGGAGCGGTCGTTTTAGCCGTCACTCGCTTGTGCAGATCTCAACGCGAGTATAGCTGAAATGTGCCGCTCGGCCTATGCTACAATAGGTGTATTGCCCTTACCCTTGCGAGATCCGTACCATGACGACCGGCACATCCGGCAATCTGCTCACCCATATGCTCGCCTTCGGCTACCTGCTGCGTGAGATGGGCGTGCCCATCAGTCCCGGCCAGATGGTGGTGGTGGCAGGCTCGCTCGAACATATCCCGATCACCCGGCGCGAGGATTTTAAGGCCGCCTTGCGCTGTATGCTGGTGCTGCGCCGCGAGGATCTGCCGCTCTTCGATAACGCCTTTGAGTTTTACTGGCGCCAGGCCCACGAGAACGACCTCGACAGCATGCTGATGCAGACGATTGTGCCGCAGGCGAAGGTGCTGCGCCGCCAGCTGCGCCTCCCCCGCCGCAAGCCCGATGAGCCTGAGCAGCCCGAGGAGGAGCAGAAGCGCGAGGAGCTAGAGCTGCAGCTCACCTTCAGCCAGGACGAGCAGCTGCGCAAGAAGGATTTTGCCCAGTGCAGCTGGGAGGAGGTGCAGGCCGCCAAGCTGCTAATCCAGCGCATGCGCTGGCGGCTCGAAGAGCGCCCGACCCGCCGCCGTCGCGCCGCCCGCCGCGGGCGCCTGCTCGACTTTCGGCGCACCCTGCGGCGCAACATGCGCTTTGGCGGCGAGCCCATACTGCTCGCCTGGCGCGAGACGCGCACCACGCCCCGCCCGCTCGTGGTGATCTGCGACATCAGCGGCAGCATGGAGCGCTACTCGCGCATCCTGCTCCAGTTTGTCCACGCCATCACCGCCGGCCTCGGCCAGGTGGAGTCGTTCGTGTTTGGCACCCGGCTCACGCGCATTACGCGCCAGCTGCGCCAGCAGGACATCGACGACGCGCTCGATATGGTGAGCAAGCATGTGATGGACTGGAGCGGCGGCACGCGCATCGGCGACGCGGTGAAGGCCTTCAACTACCGCTGGGGCCGCCGTGTGCTCGGCCATGGCCCCGTGGTGCTGCTGATCAGCGACGGCTGGGACAGGGGCGAGCCCGAGCTGCTGCGGCGCGAGATGGATCGGCTCCAGCGCTCGTGCCACCGCCTGATCTGGCTCAACCCGCTGCTCGGCAGCCCCGGCTACGAGCCGCTCACCGTGGGTATGCAGGCGGCGCTACCATTTGTAGACGACTTTCTGCCCGTGCATAATCTGGTAAGCCTGGAGCAGCTCGGCGCCAAGCTCGCCAGCCTCGCCGCCCGCCCGCCCGCCCGCAGGCAGCGCCTCATCCCATAAAGGCACCCGTACGGGCGCCCCTCGCACTCTACGATCCGTACGGGCGCCCCTCGTGGGCCCCCCACCCCTAAAAACCCTATGAACCCCAAAGACGAGGCCGAGCAGCTCATCCGGCGCGGCCGCGCATTGTTGGATGCGGACAACCTGGCGGGCGCCACCGATCTGCTCAATCAGGCGGTGAAGCTTCTCTGGGCCGTCGGCGACCAGTACGGCGCCGCTGCGCAGATCGGCAATTATGGCTGGGCCCTGCGCCGTAAAGGTCGCCCCGAGCTCGCCCGCCCCTACCTGGAGGAGGCCGCGCGGCTCTTCGATCAGCTGGGCCTTAGCGACTACGCCGAGCGCCACCGCTTCGCCGCCGACGACGTGAACCCCGGCGTCACCGAGCAGCTGCTGGCCGCCATGCCGCCCGCCGTGCGCGGCGCCCTGGAGCGCGGCGATGTGGCCGGGCTTCAGTTTGCCCTCGACGCCCTGCCCCTGGTCGATCGCGAGCTGATCCTTGAGCGCCTCGCCGCCGCCGGGATCGTGAGCGCAGGCGGCGGCGCCGAGGGCGAAAGCGAGGCGCTCCAGCAGTTCGAGCCGCTGCTTCAGGGCGTGGCCGCTGTGGCGCGCGGCGAGCACGGCGAGCGCGCCGAGATCGAGGCCTCCCTGGCCGACCTCGAGCGCAAGGGCTGGCGCCTGCGCCGCGCCGCCGAGAAGATATGGCAGGGCGAGCGCCGCCTGCCCCCGCTTACCCACGGCCTCGACGAG
>JAYUYB010000192.1:0-11654 GCA_043752655.1 Chloroflexota bacterium | reverse complement strand
CGGGCGGATCTCGATGACGACGATGTTGCAACTGTCGTCCGTCCGGACCCGCCCGCGCAGGCGGGCGCCTGGCGCAGCGCGCCACCACGGCGCGCGTGCATGCGCCCGCCTCTCGACTATGACGCGCCCCATAACGGAGGCGCGAAGTCCTAGCTTACCAGCGTAGTGTCTAGCGCGGTGTGCAGCAGCTTACACACCGCAACCACGGTGCGCCCACGGCACGGCGCGATCTGCGGGTAGCCCTCCACCCGGCCACAGAACCAGGTGCTATCCTCCCAGATGAACGCGCGGTACTCCACGTCGGCGGAGGAGCGAATATGATAGATGCGCCCCTTGCGCACCGTGCGTTTCTTGGACTCAGCCATATGCCATTTCCTCTTCTTCTACGCCCTCTGCGGGATGATGATCATCGCTGCGGCCCGCCCAGCGTTGCTGGGGCCATGTGGGCACATACACGGTCGTGACCTCCTTCGCCGTAGGCACAGGTACGAGCTCGCAGACAGCGCCGGTAGAGAAGCGGGCAACACATGCATGCATTGTAGCACCCTCGGAAGCTTCTGGCAGGTGTGGACGCGCGTTGCCGACCCCAGCGTTCGTGTCCTTCGCGCGCGTCGTGGTCCAAACGGTCCGGTTGCCCGGCTGCGCGAGTGCGCGAGTGCGACGACCAATGGCCGACGCCTGGCGACCGACCACGAATGACGGTCGTCTATCGTCTATCGTCGGTCGTCGGCTCCAGATCGCGCAGCAGCCGTGTAGCGCTCGCCCTGGCCGCTGCGGTGTGGCGCGGATCGAGCCCCAGCCAGAGCAGCGAGTCGTTGGTCTGCGAGAGGCATAGCAGCGCGTAGGCCGCCTGGTAGCAGGCCGCCTCGCCCGCCGCAGGGAAGAGCTGCGCCAGCGCCTCGGCGATGCCCGTCGTGATCCGCTCCATCATAGCGGCCAGGCGGCGCTTCGCCTGCGGGTAGCGCCCCTGCGCCGTGTTGACCACCGCCAGGATCACGTTGTCCCACTCCGTCGCCTCCAGATCGTCTGAGAAGAAGAAGTCGAGCACGCCGACGACACCTTGCGCCGCTGCTGCCTGAAGCAGATCCGCCACGCGCGGCGGGTAGGCCTCCGCGATGCGCGTGATCACCTGCTCCACCAGCTCGTCGCGGTTGCCAAGGTAGTGGCGGATCAGGCTGCGCTGCACGCCCGCCTCGTCGGCGATCTGCTCCAGCGGCACGTCGATGCCGTGGTGCGCAATGCAGCGCTCGAAGGCTGCCAGAATCAGCTCGCGCCGCTCCTCGGCCCGGCTTTTACGCCCCATGCGCGCCTCGCTCTCTGCCCAAGCTCGTAGATTTTTACTCTTGACAATCTATTATAGCAGGCGTACACTCCTCATAGATTATCAATAATGACAATCTATGAGGAGCCTGTGATGACCGTCGTCCCTGGCCACGCGCCCACGCCCGCCGCCCGTGTTCCCGCCCTCGACATCCTGCGCGGGCTCGCCATCCTCGGCGTGCTGGGCACCAACATCTGGGTTTTCGCCGCCGCTGGCACACCGCTGGTGGAGGCGCTCGTGCAAACCCGCATCACGCTCCAGAGCGTGTTCGAGGTCTTCAGCAACGGCAAGTTCCTCTCGCTGCTCTCGATTCTATTCGGCGCGGGCATCGCCATCCAGTACGAGGCTGCACGGCGGCACGGGCGCGCCTGGCCTGGCCGCTATCTCTGGCGCTCCACCCTGCTCTTCCTGGAGGGGCTGCTCCATTTTACGCTGCTTTTCGAGGGCGATGTGCTGATGGGCTACGCCGTCGCCGCCGTCATCGTCGCCTTCCTGCTGAGCCGTGGGGGGCGGGCGATCCCCTGGGCGATGGGGCTTGCGGCGGCGCTGCACCTGCTCCTGATCGCCGCGCTGACCGCCGTTGTGGGGCTCGCCGCTTCAGGCGATTGGGGAGCCGATTCAGGCGTCGACACGTATGCCACGCTGCTGCTCACGAACGACTACCTGGGCCAGGTTGCCTTTCGGCTGAACAATATGCTGGTGCTGCGCGCCGAGCCTATCCTGGCGCTCCCCTACACGCTGCTGCTCTTCCTGCTGGGCGTGCAGCTCTACCGCAGCGGCGTCTTTGTGGTGGGTGAGGCGGGCACGCGAGCCCAGCGGGCGCTGCTCGGCTGGGGACTCGGCCTGGGTCTGCCGCTCAACGCCCTTGCGCTGCTGCCTGCGGCCGCCCCTGGCCTGCTGAGCGACCCTGGCGAGGTGCTGCTCTTTCTGGCGCTGCGCTACGGCTGCTCGGCGCTGCTGGCCCTCGGCTACATCGGCCTGGTGCTCTGGCTGCTGCGGCACGGGGGGCTGAGCTGGCTCTTTCTTCGCGTGAGCGCGGTGGGGCGCACGTCGCTGAGCACTTACGTGAGCCAGAGCGTGCTGCTCTCGCTGATCTTCTACGGCTGGGGGCTGGGCCTGGGTAGCCAGCTAAGCGACGGGCAGATCGCTGCGCTCTTTGTGGGTCTGGCGAGCGTGCAGCTCTGGGTGGCGCACCTGTGGGTCACGCGCTGGGGCGGCGGGCCGCTGGAGCGGCTTCGCAAGCGCCTCGAAGCTATCGGCCAGCGCCCGGCCCGCGCCAGCCTACCGGTGGGGGAGTGAGCGACAATGCGTGACATAACGAATTAAACAGCGCCCAGTGCTGCGCCAGCTGCCAGCCTTACGCTGCCAAACGCCCTGCCCCAGCGCGCGCCCTTGCTGGCCCTGTTGGCTGCTCAGCTGCTCTCGCTCGGCGGCAACCAGATTACCGCAATTGCGCTGCCCTGGTTCGTGCTAAGCCTGTCCGGCAGCGCAGCTCAGACTGGACTGACGGCGTTTTTTGGCACCGTGCCGCTGATCATCGGCGCGCTCTTCGGCGGCGTGATAATCGACCGGATCGGGCAGAAGCGCGCCAGCATCAGCGCGGATCTAGCGAGCGCGCTCTGCGTCGCGGCCATCCCGCTGGTCCAGGCGACCATTGGGCTTGAGCTGTGGATGGTCTTCGGCTTTGTCTTCCTGGGCGCGCTGCTGGATGTGCCAGGCACCACCGCCCGCGAGACCATGCTGCCCACCGTCGCGCGCCGCGCCGGGGTTCCGCTGGAGCAGGCCAACGCCTGGTTCGAGGCGGTGCAGGGCGCAGCCATGCTGGGCGGGCCGGCGCTAGCGGGGCTGCTGATCGCCTGGCTCGGCCCCATCCAGGCGCTCTGGGTTACGACCGCGAGCTTCGGGCTGGCCGCGCTGCTCACCGCGTGCTTCCAGCCTGCGCGCGCCAGCGCCGAGCCCGTCGATCTGCGCGGGGCCGTCGTTGCGGGGCTGCGCCTGGTGCTGCGCGACCGACTGCTGCGCGTGATCACGCTCGCTGGCGTTGGGCTGGTGCTGTTTGCGACCCCGATCTTCGCGGTAGTGTTGCCAGTGCATCTCCAGCGCAGCACAGGCAGCGCGGTAGAGCTGGGCTTGGTGCTGGCGCTCGACGGGGCGGGCACGATCCTCGGGGCGCTGGCCTACGGCGCGCTCGCTCGGCGGGCGGGGCAGCGTCGGCTGCTGCTTGGAGCATTGCTTGGAGTGAGCGCAACGTTCGTGCTCATCGCCATGTTGCCGGGCATATGGATCTTGTGCGGCATCGCGCTGCTCAGCGGGATCTGCGCGGGGCCGCTCAACCCGCTGATCAACACTGTCTTGCAGCGGCGCACGCCAGCCGCGCTCCAGGGCCGCGTCTTCGGGGCCGTCACCGGGCTGACGCTGATCGCCACGCCGCTGGGCGTACTGCTTGCGGGGTACGCCATCGAGGTCATTGGGGTGCAACCGACGCTGATCGGCATCAGCGCCGGGTTTGTCGCGGTGACGCTGGCGCTGTTTGGCACGCCGGGCCTGCGGGCGCTTGATGAGCCGTCCGGTGCGCCTGATCATAGTGGAGCTGCGAGCGAGCCAATAGCGTGAGGTGCTAGAAGCCGACCAGGCTGAGCAGCAACGCGCCATGCGGAGCACGCGCTTTGCTCATCGCTCTGATCCTGTGTCCTACGCCCGCACCAGCGGCGTATCCACCAGATGCTCGGCAATAAACCAGACCTGCGTCTCGTGGCCGCGCAAAATATCGCCCATCAGCATATCGTTGCTGCCGGCATCGTCGTTCTGGTTCGTGCGCTTGATCGCGTCGCGCACATTGCTGATAATCGTCTCGTGGGCGTCGAGCAGCCGCGAGAGCATCACCGGCACCTCCTCAACCCCGTTCGGGGGCCGCTCGATTTGGGTGAGCTCCGCAGCGTGGCGCGGGTCGCCAACCGCCACACCGCCCAGCGTCTGAATACGCTCGGCGATCATATCAATCAGGGCCAGCTGCTCGTTGGCGTGCTTGTCGAGCAGCAGGTGCAGCTGGTAGAAGGTGTGCCCGCGCATCAGCCAGTGATGCTTTTTGTAGAGGCTGTAGAGGATCTGGCTGTCGACGAGGACCTGGTTCAGCAGCTGGCAGCTCTCTGCACGGGCTTCGATCGAAAGTGAGAGCGGGAGACGGCGGACGCTGCCGAAGAGCTGGATCTCCGGGCCATGCTGGTGGAGCAGTGGCTGGCTTCCGTGGTTTACGCCCTGGGCGACGATCGATGTTTCGTCTGACTTACTCATAGATACCCCCTGATGTATGCGACACAACGATGCGCGGGGACACGTGAAGCCGTCCATGTTTGGGCGAGGCCTCACCACTGCAAGCAACACCTCACAAGTTCGAGCAAGAATCGCGCCAGTGATCGTCGGTTTGCGCGTGATAGGCGCTTCTCTGTGCCGGGCTCGTCTACGCGCCGTCAGATCCCGTACCGCTCGTGGAAGTCGGCGACGTGGTGCAGCTCGTGCCCGGCGGCGACGTAGGCCCACGTTCGAGCGCTGCACGGGTGGCCGGAGACGATGCCCCGCCGCAGCCAGGCTTCGGCGTCGAAGCCGCGCAGCACCGCGAGCGTTGCGCGCCGCTGGGCCGTATATGCGTCCAGCAGCTCGTCTAGCCCCCGCTCGGCGCAGCGGGCGGTGCGCACGTAGTCGTCCTGCGCGAAGCCGGCCAGCGCTGTCGGGTCGCCGCGGCCGATGCGCAGGGCGCGGTAGACGAACACCTGCTCGCCGTCGGTGATATGCCCCAGCACCTCAAGCATGTTCCAGTCCTCGGGTGTCGGGCGGGCCAGCACCTGTTCCCGGCTCAGGGGGGCGAGCAGCGCCTGGGTGGCCGCGAGCTGGGCCTCCAGAATTGGTACGATAGCGCCTGTGGGGACACGGGCGATGTAGCCGGCATAGAACGGGGCGTACTCGTCGGGGCCGGGGCGGCCTGTGGCAGAATGCATATGTGCCTCGCTTTCTATCAGTCGTACCGCAGCGCGTGGGAGCGGCCACCCCAGAAGTGTAGCACCCCACCGGCCGAGGCCCCGGTTGCGCGCCTTGCCGCCATTGGCGGCCTGCGTCGCTACGAGCGCGGCAGCGCGATCATCACGCAGTCGTGACGGTTTTGGGTGGTTTGCGTTAGCTTCATCAGTGGAGGAGATCATGACGAGCATCGCGTACACCCGCGAGGTCGGGCGTAAGTTTCACCCAGACGGCACACCCCGGCTATTTGCCGGCAACACGATTATCTGCTTTGTGGCCCCCGAGCGCTCCATCAGTCAGGCCACCGTCGCCTTCCAGAACGCGTTGCGCCAGGCGACGTTTGGCGGGAAGTTCGCGCTGCTCCCACAATCCAGCTTCCACATGACGGTGATGGAACTCTTATGTGATCAGGTGCGGGCCGCTGAGCGCTGGTCGGCGCAGCTTGCGCTCGATGCGTCTCTGCCCGCGAGCGACACGTTCTTCCTAGAGCGCGTGCCAGCGATCCCCGCGCCCGACGGCCTGAGCATGCGTGTCACGGGCCTGTTCCATCGCGACAACCTGATGCTGACGCTCCAGCCGGCCACCACGGATACGGCGGCGGCGCTGCGCGACTACCGGGCGGCGGTGGCCAGCGCCACGGGCGTGCGCTTCCCAGATCACGACAGCTACGGCTTTCACCTCAGCCTAGCGTATCGGCTGGTCCACCTGGAGAGTGCCGAGGAGGAGGCGCTGGCCGAGCTCTGCCGTCGCTGGCTGCCCCGCTTGCAGGCCGAGGGGGCGTCGATCGCGCTGCCGCGCCCGCTGCTGACCTGCTTCGACGATATGACCAGCTTCGTGCCCATGGCCGAGCGGCATACGCTTGTGAGCCGCCAGCCCTAAATAACTAGGCGTTACGTAGCAACTGCGGAACTCCTATTAATGCCTGAGGAGTTGATGCAGCCGCTCGGGCGCCTCGTGCAGCTCCAAACTGGAGACATGGCGCACGCAGCGGAAAGTCTCGCCATCAGATCGATAGCTCCACAGGCCCCGCGGCGCCGCGACGATGAACGAGGCCAGCGCCAGGCTGCGCGCGTAGGCGGTGGCCTGGCGAGCCGCCTGCTGTAGGTCGGCGTCAGCGCTGATCTGTCGCTTGCTCTCGATCAGCGTGAGCGGACGGGCCTGCGGGTCGTCGTACACCAGCAGGTCGATCCGGCCGCGCTGCGCCACGTTCCTGCCCGGCAGGGGGCATGTCACCTGGCGCTGCACCGCGAAGCCCCAGCGCTGGAGCTGCGGCAGCAGCACGGCGTCTTCGAAGCGCCCCTCAATCGGGCTCCAGAAGCGATCACCCGTGACTGCGCCCTGCACCACCTCGTCGGCGAGCAGGTGCAGCAGCCCCTCGGGGATGAAACCGACCACCTGACCCTGCCGCTCGCCGTGCGTGAAGACCATGAGCGTCGGCGAGGCAACGACGCCGTACTGCTCGGCGAGGAGCGGGGCGTGATCGACGAGCACGGTCGCGACCTGGAGGCGCCCCAGATAGCCTGTGCTCACACGCTCCAGCGCCGGGTGTAGGGCCTGGCGACCAGGACACGCGCGTGTGCCGAAGCAGACGAGCACCGGATGCTCCGAGCGGAGGATGTGGCGGGTGAAGGTCGCTTCGGTTACGCGTAGGATCGACATTCTGCTTCTCGGCGAGCGTGGCGCGCAGGCAGCGCAGCTTCTCTCCAGGCTGAAGGTGCGTGCTAGCGTCGGTGCCGAGGGCCAGCAACCCGCCACATTGCAGCAGAACATGCAGCAGGACGCCGCCATGCGCGATGCGGCGGGCGTGGGCGGCTCCACAGAGCAAGTTATTCTGATGGGTCGTAGCGGCGCGCTACAGCGCGCCGCTACAGCGCGTAACCCTACGCCCTGTCCTCTGCGCCCTTGTCTTACAGGTGGAAGGTCATCGCGATGCGCCCAAACTGCACGCGGGCGCCGTCGGGCAGCGCGGTGGCGGTGTTAGGCTCCAGGCGCGCCCCGTCGAGGCGGGTGTAGTTGGTGCTGTTAAGGTCGGTGATCGTCCACTGGCCGCCGCTCAGGTTGAGCCGCGCGTGCTGGCGACTCACGCCGCCCATCTCACCGCCGAATGGTGTCAGGTCTACCTCGGGGTAGATGTTGCTCACCGGATCCTCGCGGCCCACGATGATCTCGGCCTTGTCGGCGGGCAGGCGCAGCTCGGTGCCGCCATCCACAACCACGAAACGCGGCCCGACTGGCGCAGGAGTGGGCGCAACTGGCGGTGCCGGAGCCGGCTCGGGTGCAGCTGTAGCAGGCGCAGCGGGCACAGGCGCGGGCGGCGCAGGCGCGGGCGGCGCAGGCGCGGCCTCCGGTGCTGACGGGGCTGCCGGTGCTGGCGCGGCAGTGATGCCTGCCCCAAGCGCGGCCAGGCTTGTCTCGGCCTGTGTCAAAGCGTCGCGGGCCTCGGCGAGCCCGGTCGTCACCGCCGCCGGGGTGGCCGCGCCAAACGTGGCCTGCATCTGCTTGAACTGCACGATGATCTGCTGCTGGCGCGCAATCTCGTCGCCAAGCCGCTGGAGCTCGGCGGGGTCGATGGTGGGTGCGGGCGGCGCAAGGCTATCGAGCTCGGCCTGGGCGCGGTCAAGCGCGTCGCGGGCCTCGGCGAGCCCGGTCGTCACCGCCGCCGGGGTGGCCGCGCCAAACGTGGCCTGCATCTGCTCGAACTGCGCGATGATCTGCTGCTGGCGCACCAGCTCGGCATCAAGCTCCGCCCTGCGCGCTGCGTGGATCGCCTGCTCGTCTGCCACAGGCGCGGCGAGCGTGGGCGCGGCGGCCTCGGGCGTGGCGAGGATCGTAGCGTCGTCGGGGGCGGCGACTGGCTCGGGCACAGACGGCGCGGGCATCGGCACAGCAACGGGCGGCGCGGCGAGGATCGTGGCGTCGTTGGGCGCGGCGACTGGCTCGGGCGCAATGGGCGCGAGCACTGGCTCGGCAACTGGCGGCGCCGCGAGCATGGTGGCCTCATCGGGCGCGGCCACGGGCGGTGCGGCAGCAGGCTCTACCGCAGCAGGCGCCAGAGCTGACTCGGGCTCAGGCTCCGCCACGGCTGGCGCCATCGTGATAGCGAGCGACGAAAGATCGGCGCCGCAGTTATCGCAGAAGGCCTCGCCCGGCAGCGCCGGCGAGCCGCAATTTGGGCAGACGAGCGGGGCAGCGGGGAGCGCGGCGGGGGGCGTAGCTAGCATGGTTGGAGCCTCGGCAGCAGCCAGCGGCGACACAGCGACAGCGGGCGCACCTACATCTAGCCGGGAACCACACTGGTCGCAGAAGCGGTTGGCCGGGTCGTTCTGGGCGCCACAAGTTGGGCAGGTAAGCATTGGGACGATCTCCTCGTATCAGAATGCAGAATGCAACATGCAAAATAGCGACTGCTGCGCTGACTTTTACATGTTGCATTACTCATCGAGCTTCTGGGTGAGTCGGCGGGTGGCATACTTGAGCTCCTTCTGGGTGGCGGCGTTGAGGGCCGTGCCCTGCTCAAGCTGATCGGCCTGCTGGCTGGTCTTCTCCGCCAGGTCGAGCTCGCCCAAATCGAGCAGGCGGGTCGCGGCGGCGCGCAGCTTCTGGGTGGCCCCGGCGATATTGCCAAGCTCGGCCTCGGCGAGCGCCCGGGTCTGAAGCTTGAAGGCCGTCACCTTCTCCACCAGGTTCATCACACGCGGCTCGTAGGCCACCGCGCTCTGGTCGGCGCTGAAGGTTAGTAGCAGATCCTGCTTCACCACCTGCGGGGCGGTCGTACCTATCGGCGTGAAGTGCAGCTCGGCCTGGGCCACGCGAAACGAGCCCGCAGCGCGGGCGGGCAGCATCAGCTCCACCACCACGCTGTTCACCTGGCCGTACACCAGATCGCCAAGCTTCACGGCCACCTCGCTGTCGCCGATCGGCTGGTAGCCAAGGTTGGCGATCGTTGGCGTGGCCCGATGCACGGCCCGCGGCGTGGCCTCCTTCACCAGCCGCAGCAGCAGGCGCGCCTCGGTGGCCGCTGTGCCCTGGGCGCTGCGCACGGCGCGTTGGAAGAAGCTGTCGATCTGGGCGGGCTCGGCGATATAATCCGAGCTGCCGCCGGTGGCATCGGCCAGGTCGTCGAGCAGTTGCTCGTTCCACTCCGCGCCAAGACCAAGCGCCGTGATGCGCGCCCCAGCCTGGCCGAGGCCCTGGGCTATCGTGCGGCAGACCGCCTCGTCGCCCCAGGTCTGCCCGTCGGTGAGCAGCAGCATGTAGCTGATCCGATCCGGCCCGGCGTGTTTCTGAAGCTCAACCTGGCCCGCCTGCATGCCAAGCGACATTGCGGTGCCGCCAGACTCCACAATCTGATCCACGGCGGCCAGCAGCGCGGCCTGGTCGGTGGCGGGCGTGGCGGGCACGAGCGTCTGCACCGTGTCGTCGAAGATCACGATCGAGACGACATCCTGCGGGGTGAGAAGCTCTAGCACGCGCTTGGTGGCGGCCTTCATGCTCTCCAGCTTGGCGCCCTGCATAGAGCCAGAGCGGTCGAGCACGAGGCAGAAGTTGAGCGGGACGGCCACAGCCGCAGGGGCCGCAGGCGTAGCTTCCACAAGCAGGTAGCCGAGCTGCGGCGCGCCGGTGGCGGGAAGCGGCTGGCGGCCCCAGGTACATGTCAGGGTGACGGCGTCGGCCATCGGCAGTTCTCCATACAATTGCGATACTGGACGTTCGACGCTTCGCAAGCGGGTAAAGTTGCCAGCCTACACGAAGCGCACCAGCACGGCGGTGATATTGTCCTCGCCGCCGGCCTGGTTGGCGGCCGCCACAAGCGTCTTGCAGATCGTGGTCGGGTCGTCCTCGCTAGCCAGCATGCGCTCCATCTCGGGGTCGTGGGTCATCTCCCACTGGCCGTCGGAGCAGAGGAAGAGCGCGTCGCCGGGGCGCACCCGCTCGTTGAACAGATCAACCTCCAGCTCGGCCTTGTCGCCTAGCGAGCGTAGCACAGCGTTGCGCTGCGGGTGCGTATAGATGTCCTCGTCGCTGATCTGCCCCAGATCGACCAGGCGCTGCACCAGGGAGTGATCTTTGCTGACGCGCAGCAGCTTACCCTCACGCACGAGGTACGTGCGGCTGTCACCAACATTGCCCACAGTCACGCGGTCACCCATCACCAGCGCCATAGTGAAGGTTGCGCCCATATCGTTGCCCTGGGCGCGGCTCTCGGCCACAACGCTCTCGTTGGCGCGCAGGATGGCGCGGCGCACCATGTCACGCGCCTCCTCCTCGCTGTAGTCGGCGTCGGGCTGCACGGCGCGGGCCAGATACTCGCTCAGAAGCAGGTCGGCGGCGCTGCGGATCGCCAGGCTGCTGGCGACCTCGCCCGCGGCGTGGCCGCCCATGCCATCGGAGACAATAAAGACGCCCCAGCTCTGCGCGAGGTTGTTGTTATCCAGGCCGAGCTGAATGGTAAGGTAGCTATCCTCGTTATGGTCGCGCACGATCCCGGTATCGGTGGCGGCGCCCATCAGCTGGCGCAGCGGGGCGGGCTGGGTGCGGTCGGCGAGCAGGGCTGCCAGCCGCTCGGCCATATCGGCGGCGCTGGCGAGGGCGCCAGTACGTGCCTGGCGCAGCACGGTCGCGAGGCCGTCGCCGCTCTCATCAATCGCCTGGGCGGCCTCGTCCTCGCTCAGGCGCTGCGTAGTGCGCGGTGTAGCTGTAAGCTGCTCCAGCAGCTCGGTGAGCGCGGCGAGGTCGCCCTTGACGGCAGCAGGCGCCTCCTCGGGCGTGAAGCGGCGCAGATTGGCGGCGTCACGCAGGCGAGCGCCACCGCCGGGCAGGGGCTCAAGCTCGGCGGGGGCCACGGCGCCGAGGGCTAGGCCCTGGGCGTGGAGCGCGGCGAGCAGGCGGGCGAGGCCAGTGCCCACGGCGAGGGCGGCAGTCTCATCGAGCGGCGTGGCGAGCGGGCTGCGCCCACTGTCGTGGATCAGGCTGAGCGTGCGGCCATCCTGCTCGGCCTGCTCCCAGAGCTCGGGCAGCAAGGCGCGGGTGGCCGCATCGCTCACGCTGGGGATGAGGGCTGCGCCGGTGGGGGCGTCGCTCTGGGAAAGGGCGCCCCGGTAGCTGCGGCTACCCAGGGCGGCGCCACAGTCGATACAGAACGACTCGCCGGACTCGTTGGCGGTGGAGCCGCAGGCCCAGCAGCGGCGCCAGGGCTCCGTATCGACCACAAGCAGAGGGCCTTCGGCATCGCCGGCGGGGAGCTCGTAGCGCCCGGCGAACAGCGTGGGAGTTGGCAGTTCCATCAGCTTCTCCTCGGCCGCGCTTGGGCGAGCCGGCTCTA
>JAYUYB010000191.1:0-5002 GCA_043752655.1 Chloroflexota bacterium | reverse complement strand
CGAGGACGGTGCGAAGATCTTGACGTACCATAGCGTGGTGGATCTGCTGCGCGAGGGCGATCGGGTCGTGGGGGCGGTGCTGGAGGATCTGCGCAGCGGCGAGCGCAAGCAGATCAGCTGCGCCTTTGTGCTCAACGCCGCGGGCGCGTGGGCCGGCAAGATCGCCGCCATGGCAGGCGTGACGGTGACGGTGATCCCTGGCAAGGGCACGATGGTGGCCATGAACCATCGCATGGTCAACACGGTGATCAACCGCTGCAAGCTGCCCGCCGATGGCGACATCATCGTGCCCATCCGCAGCGTGGCGGTGATCGGCACCACGGATGTGCATGTGCCCGACCCCGATGTCTACGGCATCGAGCCCGAGGAGATCCAGTTTATGCTCGACGAGGGCGAGAAGCTGGTGCCGGGCTTCAAGCAGTACCGGGCGCTGCGGGCCTGGGCGGGGGTGCGCCCGCTCTACAAGGACAAAGACGTCGTCAACGACCGCGACATCAGCCGCACCTACAAGCTGCTCGACCACGCCCAGCGCGATGGGGTGCAGGGCTTTATCTCGATCGTGGGCGGCAAGTGGACGACCTACCGCCTGATGGCCCGCGACGCGGTGGACCATATCGCAGCCCAGCTCGGCAACACGCGCCCCTGCCGCACGCACGAGGAGCGGCTGCCGGTGCCGGAGACGGAGACAAGGGGACAAGGAGACAAGGAGACAAGGAGACAAGGAGGCAGCCCGTCGCTGCCGTCAGGCGCTCCCGGTCTCCCGGTCTCCGTGTCTCCCGAGCTCTTCTGGATGGGCAAGCCGCTAGCGGATGTGGAGCGCGAGCACGCCTACGGCGAGCTGATCTGCGAGTGCGAGCTGGTGACGCGGGCGCGCGTGCAGGCCGCCATCGACAGCGGCGCCTCGAACCTGGACGATGTGCGCCGTGATGTGCGCATGGGTATGGGGCCGTGCCAGGGCGGCTGGTGCATCTACCGCACGGCGGCGCTGCTGTTCGAGACATTGGACGGTGGACGGCGGACGGTGGACGGTGGCCAGCAGGCCGACGCGAGAACTGCGGCCACGATCTTGCCGACGAATGCGGCGCTGCTGCACTTTCTTCAGGAGCGCTGGAAGGGGCTGACGCCGGTGCTCTGGGGCGACCAGCTGCGCCAGGCGCGGCTGGACGAGCTGATCTACGTGGGCGTGATGGGCGCCCAGCGCCTGCGCTCGCTCGCCGAGCAGGGCGGCGGCCTTGTGACCGACCACCCTGAAGTGGCCACCGAGTATGTGAAGGCGTAAGGGAAACTTAGTACTGAGTACTTAGTGCTGAGTGCTGAGTGGCCACGCATCGCTACCGACAGGACTCAGCACTCAGCACTTGCGCGCAGCGCACTCAGCACTCAGCACTCAGCACTATGATGAACTACGACACCATTGTGATCGGCGCGGGCATCACGGGCCTGATGGCCGCACTCGGGCGGGCCGAGCGCGGCGAGCGGGTGCTACTGCTCGCCAAGGGCCACGGCACGACTCACTGGGCCAGCGGCTGCGTCGATCTGCTCGACGCTGAAGGCGACCCGCTGGCCGCGATCACGCGGCTGGCCGCCGAGCGCCCAGAGCATCCGTACGCTATCGTCGGCATCGACGCGCTGGAGCAGGGTCTGGCTCGGCTGCGCGCCGCCTGCGAGGCTGCGGGCTACCCGCTGGTGGGCAGCGCAACCCGCACGCTGCTGTTGCCCACGGCGGTGGGCGCCCTGCGGCCGACCGCGCTTGTGCCCGCCACCATGGCCGCCGGCGAGTCGCGGCAGCTGGCCGACGGGCGCCCCACCCTGATCGCCGGGCTGCACGAGCTGCGCGACTTCTTCCCGCCCGTGATCGCCGCCAACCTGCGCGCCCAGGGCCTCGCCGTCGACAGCGCCTACCTGACTATGCCGCCCACCGAGCGTCACCGCGAGTTTGGGCCAATGATTTTCGCCCGGCTGTTTGAGCAGGCCGAGTTCCGCGCCCAGATTGGCGGCCAGCTCGCCGAGCATGTGCGCCGTGGCGGCTACGCCCGGATCGGCCTCCCCGGCATCCTCGGGCTGAAGGGCGCCGCCGCCGCCGTGCGCGATCTCCAGACGCGCGCAGGCGCGCTGATCTTTGAGATCCCCACGCTGCCCACCTCGGTGCCGGGCGCGCGCATCTTCCACGCCCTCGAAGATGCGCTGCTGGCGGCCGGCGGGCGCGTGCAGATCGGCTCGCTCGTGCAGCGCGCCGAGGGGACGCTGGAGCACGCAGGGCACGAAATGGGCGAAGAACACGAGGGCGGACGACTCGTGTCGGTCTACAGCGAGGCGGCGGCCCGCGAGCAGCGCCACCAGGCGCGGCGCTGGGTGCTGGCGACGGGCGGCGTGCTTGGCGGCGGCCTGCGCGCCGAGCACGATGGCGAGCTGCGCGAGACGGCGCTCGGCCTGCCTGTGCGCGCGCCGAACAGCCGTGGCGCCTGGTTCGACCCGCGCTTTCTCAGCGAGGGCGGCCACCCAATCTTTCAGGCCGGCGTGGCCGTCGACGCCGAGCTGCGCCCGCTCGACGCGGCGGGCCGCGTGGTCTATGGCAATCTCGCTGTGGCTGGCGGCAGCCTCGCGGGCTACGACCCGATCCGCGAGGGCTGCCTGGAAGGTGTGGCGATCGCGACTGGATGGCGCGCGGGCGCGCTGTAGGATATTCTTATGGATCATATCGAGCTCTCGCTCACCCAGTCGCTGGACCACTGCATCAAGTGCAATATCTGTACGGCCGCCTGCCCGGTGGCCGCCGTAACCGATAAGTTCCCCGGCCCGAAGTACGTTGGCCCCCAGGCGCAGCGCTTCCGCATGGAGGGCCAGCCCACGCCCGACGAGTCGGTGGACTACTGCTCGGGCTGCCGGGTGTGCAACCAGGTCTGCCCCACTGGCGTGAAGATTGCCGAGCTGAACGCGCGCGCCCGCGGCCAGATGGTGGCCGAGAAGGGCTTGCCGCTGCGCAACCGTCTGATCTCGCACTCCGGGCTGGTTGGCCGCCTGAGCTGCGGCCCCCACGCCCCGCTCGTCAACTTTGGCCTTACGTTCAAGCCCGCGCGCTGGGCCATCGACAAGCTGCTCGGCATCCACCAGAACGCGCCGCTGCCCCAGGCCAGCAGCTACAGCTTTCGGGCATGGTTCAAACGCCACCAGCAGACGGTAGACGGTGGACGACAGACGATGGCCCAGCAGGGTGAGCGATCTGCGGCGGCACCGTCCACCGTCCATCGTCCACCGTCAAGTCGGCAGGTGGTCTACTTCCACGGCTGCGCCACGAACTACTACGAGCCCAGGGTGGGCAAGGCCGCCGTGGCGGTGCTGGAGCGCAACGGCTTCGAGGTGATCCTGGCCAAGCAGAACTGCTGCGGGCTGCCGCTGATCTCGAATGGCGACTTCAAAGGCGCTACGAGCGCGCACGAGGCGAATGTGCGCAAGCTGCTGCCCTACGCCCTGAAGGGCATCCCGATTGTTGGTACCAGCACCAGTTGCACGCTCACGCTGAAGGAGGAGGCGCCCGAGATCCTTGGCATGCACGGCGAGGATGTTCAGGCCGTGGCTGCCGGCACGTACGACATCTTCGAGTTCCTGCGCGATCTCGCCGACCGCGACGAGCTCGACACCGACTTTCGCCCGATCGAGCGCAGCCTGCCGTATCACCCGCCCTGCCAGTATCGCGCCCACCGCCTGGGCAAGCCCGCCATGGATGTGCTCGCCCTCGTGCCGGGCCTGCGCCTGAACGACAGCCACGCCGACTGCTGCGGCATCGCCGGTACCTACGGCCTAAAAAGTGAGAAGTACCAGATCGGCATGGACGTGGGCGCCGGCTTGTTCGATTTTGTGCGCGACTCCGGCTCCGACCTGGCGCTCTGCGACAGCGAGACCTGCCGCTGGCAGATTACGCACGGCACAGGCGTTGCCAGCAAACACCCGATTGAAATGCTCGCAGAGGCGTACGGGGTAGCGCTATGATCGGACTGCTACTGATCTCTCACAGCCCAAAGATCGCCAGCGGCGTGAAGGAGCTCGCCGAGCAGATGACGAAGGGCCAGGTGCGCATCGCCGCCGCAGGAGGCACGCTTGAGGGCGACCTGGGCACCTCCACCGACCTGATTATGGCCGCCATCGAGGAGCTGCGCGGCGTGGACGCCTTACTCGCCCTGGTGGATCTCGGCAGCGCCGTGATGAGCGCGGAGATGGCTCTGGAGCTGGCGGGTATGCCCTTTCTGCTCAGCGGCGCGCCTTTGGTGGAGGGCGCGCTGGTTGCCGCCGTAGAGGCCACGCGCCCTGGCGTGAGCCTGGCCGAGGTCGCCGCCGCCGCTATGCGTGCCCTGGAGAGCAAAGGCGTCCACGGCGAGGAGCCGCCAGCTGCGGCCCCGGCGCCTGCCCCGTCTGCGCCGGCAAGCTCGGCGGTCGAGGCCACGCTTACGATCGGCAACAAGGTGGGCCTGCACATGCGCCCCGCCAAGGAGTTCGTGCAGACAGCCACGCGCTTTGCCTGCACGCTGCGCGTGCGCAACCTGGATCGGCCGGAGCGCCCCGATGGCAACGCCAAAAGCATGATCGACGTGATGAAGCTCGGCGTCGCCTTTGGCCAGCGGATCGCCTTGCGCGCCGAGGGCGACGACGCCCAGGCCGCCGTGGCGGCGCTTACGCAGCTGGTGGCGGCGAACTTCGGAGAGTAGCTTCCGGGAAGCTACTACTACGGATATGCGATGTAGTAGTAGCTGCCCTGCTGCGTCACCTCACGCGCGAAGGCCGCTTCGTCTAGCGGCGGGTCGTCCGCAAGCCAGCGCGCCATGGTCGAGACGTGCAGCCCGCACTCGGCGTTGAGCAGGCGGTAGATCTGCTCGGAGGCCACGCCGTAGTAGCGTGGCGCCAGCAGGCCGTGCTCGAAGACGATCACCGGCCTGTGGCGCCGGATCAGCGCCAGGCCGCCCGCCAGCACCCCGTGCTCGGCCCCCTCCACATCGATCTTGATCAGGCG
>JAYUYB010000190.1:0-5006 GCA_043752655.1 Chloroflexota bacterium | reverse complement strand
TGCGCCGCCCGCCGAGGTGGCCGCTGTGGCACGGGCCGTCGGCCTCGACCTGGCGCAGCTCAGTGGCGACGAGCCGCCGGAGGACGCCGACGCGCTGCCGCTGCCGCTGATCAAAGCCCTGCGCCTAGACGGCTCCGCGCGCGAGGCGGCCTGGATGCTGCGTGCCGTTAAAGCAAATACACAGCGCGCGTTGGCACCACAAAGCGCCTCGCTAGCCTCTAGCCTGCTTGACGCATTACCCCGCGTGACGCTGATGGTGGACGCCCACGTACCCGGCGCGTACGGCGGCACAGGCGTGGTAGCCGATTGGGCGCGGGCGGCCGAGCTGGCGCGCAGTGTGCCGCTGCTCTTGGCGGGCGGGCTTGCGCCAGAGAATGTCGCGGCCGCCATTGCCGCTGTGCGACCAATGGGGGTGGATGTGAGCAGCGGTGTGGAGCGCGACGGCGTGAAAGATATGGCGAAGATCGAGGCATTCCTTGGGGCAGCACGCGCGGCGCACTAACGGGAGCTGGCACTGGCTCGCCCTGCGCGCCCTGGGAGTTGGCGCGGGGCTGGCAGTTGCCGCCTTTCTTGGGCGCTGGCTGTTCCTGAGCCTCCGCCGGGTCTCGCTGCACGCCACCGCCTACACCACCCCGCCCATCGGCCCCGAGCTGATCGCGCCGCGCATGCGCCGCCTGGTGCTGAGCGATCTGCACCTGGGTGGCGGCGATCGCCTCGATGACTTCGACGACGATGAGGCCCTGATCAGCTTTGTGGATGGCTACGCCCGCGGCGCTGAGCCCACCGAGCTGATCCTCGCGGGCGACACCGTAGAGTTCCTTCAGGTGCGGCTGCCCCAGCTCGACGACGACGAGTACAGCGATGCAGCCGCTGCCCTGCGTATCGCCCAGGTGATCCACGCCCACGCTGGGGTCTTCGCCGCCCTGGCGCGCTTCATCGCCGACCCTGGCAACCTGATCACGCTGCTGATCGGCAACCACGACTTCGAGCTGCACTTCCCCACGGCCAAAGCCGCCTTCGCCGCCGCCCTGGGCGTGACGCTGGACGACCCCCGTCTGCGCTTCGGCGTGAGCTACAGCGGCGGCGGGGTCTATATTGTGCATGGCAACCAGTTTGATGGCTGGAACCGCTTTCTGAACTTCGACAGCATCAGCGAGCCGTTCGAGGTGGTGCGCGGCACGCAGCTTGTCAAAGAGGTGATCAACGATCTGGAGGACGACCCGCTGCCGATCGCGCATCTGATCGACAATGTGAAGCCGACCTCGGCCTTCTTCTGGTACCTGGTCTCGCTGCCGCGCCTACGCATCCCAGCCGCGCGGCGCTTCACCACGCGCGGCATCGCTGGGTTTTTGCAGGTTGTGGCCTGGCCCACGCCGCACCAGATGCCGATCACCGGGCGTGGCCCCGGCGGTCTGCTTAGCGACCCGGCCCTGCACGGGCTCTGGGGCTGGGTCGCCAGCATCAGGCGCGGGCGCGTGGCCCGCAACCGCGAGGTGTCCCGCCAGGTGGGCGAGGTGGCGGGCGCGGTGGAGCCGCCGGGCGAGGTAATTGAGGTAATCGATCAGGTGCAGAGCGAGGCCAGGCTCCAGACCGAGCGCGAGGTGCGCGCCTTCAACGACCGCTTCGCCCGCGAGATGCGCCAGATCGCACGCAGCCCCGCCCATCGTAGCGACACGCTGTTTGTCTGCGGCCACACCCACCTAGCTCGCATGGTGCCGCTTGGGCATGGCCAGTTCTACATCAATACTGGCACCTGGATCGAGATCGTCTATGATGTGGCGACGATGCGCCGCCAGGAGCAGCGCTTTCCGTTTCTGGAGATAACCTACCCCGACGGTGCGGTGCCCATTGGCCGCCTGCTGGTCTGGATTGCCGACGATGCGCCCCAGACCTGGCGTGAGGGCCACTTGCTCACCAGGGCCGAGCGGCGTGGGCTGTCATCGCCGCAGGGCGCCGCCGATCGGGTATAATTGGCCCGCACCTGCGACGCTGCACATACGGTTCTCTGCGCGCGGTTCGCCGCGCCCAACTTGTAGGAGGAATGCTATGAAGGGTCTGGTTCGTCTGCTCGGCCTCGCCGCCATTGTCGGCCTGGCGTATGTGGTGTTTCGGGCCGTTCGCCAGTACCGCGAGGAGAGCGTGTTCGACCTTGCCCCCGCCACAGCCGGCATCGGCGACGGCGGGCCGCGCCGCAGTATCAGCCCAGAGCTGCTGAGCATCCTGGCCGACCCCGGCGACAAAGGCCCGGTGGAGCTGCTGAGCGATGGCGGCAAGGAGTGGCTCATCAACCGCCGCAACGGTTTCCGCTACCCCGTCGAGGACGGCATCCCGATCATGCTGATCGAAGAGGGCGAGAAGAACCGCGATGAGGGTCTGATCCAGAATTAGGGAACAGGGAACAGGGAACAGGAGCACAGCGCGCTCGCGGTGCTCGCACCGGGCCTGAGCGTAGCTGTCCGACCCAGTACCCAGTACCCTGTGCCCTGTTCCCTCTAGAGAGCGCACAGCGATGCCCGAGACCGCCGCCACCGCCCGCCCCGGTCGCTTTGGCCCCTACGGCGGGCGCTACGTGCCAGAGACGCTCATGCCCGCCGTGACGGGCCTGGAGGCCGCCTTCGCCGAGGCCAGCGCCGACCCGGCCTTCTGGGCCGAGCTGGCCCACCTGCACCGCACCTACACCGGCAGGCCCACGGCCCTCAGCTTTGCCGCGCGCCTTACCGCCAAGTGCGGCGGCGCGAAGATCTACTTTAAGCGCGAGGATCTGGCCCACACTGGCGCCCACAAGATCAACAACGCGCTCGGCCAGGGCTTGCTCGCCCGCCGCATGGGCAAGCGGCGCATTATCGCCGAGACGGGCGCCGGCCAGCACGGCGTGGCCACGGCAACCGTCTGCGCACTGCTTGGCATGGAGTGTGTCGTCTACATGGGCACCGAGGACATGGCCCGCCAGCGGCCCAACGTCTTCCGCATGCGCCTGCTTGGCGCCGAGGTGCGCGGCGTGGAGAGCGGCTCGCGCACGCTGAAGGATGCCATCAACGAGGCCATGCGCGATTGGGTCTCGAACCCCGAGAGCTACTACCTGCTCGGCTCCGCGCTTGGCCCCCACCCTTATCCCACCATGGTGCGCGACTTTCAGAGCGTGATCGGTCGCGAGGCCCGCGTCCAGATCCTGGAGGCTGAGGGTCGCCTGCCGGATGTGGTGGTGGCCTGTGTCGGCGGCGGCTCGAATGCGATCGGGATCTTCCACCCCTTCCTCGACGACGCGGGCGTGGCTCTGCGCGGGGTGGAGGCCGGCGGGCGCGGTGCGGTGCTGGGCGACCACGCCGCCCGCTTTATAGCCGCGACCCCTGGTGTGCTCCAGGGTACCTACTCGTATGTGCTCCAGGACGAGGCGGGCCAGATCGCGCTTACCCACTCCGTCTCCGCCGGCCTCGACTACGCCAGCATCGGCCCGGAGCACGCGTGGCTCCACGACACTGGCCGCGCCACCTACACCTCCGCCGATGACGAGGAGGCGCTCGACGCCTTCGAGATCTGCGCGCGCCTAGAGGGGATTATCCCCGCCCTGGAGAGCGCGCACGCCGTGGCCGAGGCGATCAAGCTGGCGCCTACCATGCGCCCCGACCAGATCATGCTCGTGAACATGTCGGGCCGCGGCGATAAAGACATCTTCACGGTGGCCGACATCCTGGGTGTGACAATCTAGGGCATCCGAGCATGTCTGATGGATCGTAAGGGCGCCCCTTGTGGGCGCCCAGACCATACGAATCACGCAAACATGCTCGGACGGACTACTAGCGTGATTACCGCCGTGAGGCGTCAATGAAGACATGCGTCATCCTCAACCCAATGGCGGGTCGGGGCGCCGCCGGGCAGCGGCGCGGTGAGCTTGAGGCCGCCCTGAGCGGCGTGGGCCTTGAGCATACGCTGCTCACCACCCACGCGCGCGGCGGGGCCACCGAGCTGGCCTTCCAGGCGGTGGAGCGCGGCTTCCAGGCGGTGATCGCCGTCGGCGGCGACGGCACGATCAACGAGGTGGCCAACGGGCTCTTTGGTAGCGCCCAGGCCGGCGTGGGTGAGGCGCTGCTCGGCGTCGTGCCGCTCGGCACCGGCAGCGACTTCGTGAAGATGTTCGACGGCTTTGGCTCTGGCGATCTTGCTGCCATCGTGCGCCGCATCGCCGCAGGCAATAGCCGCGCCATCGACATCGGCCAGATCACGGTGGAGACGGGCGGCCGCGAGCTGCGCCGCATCTTCGTGAACGGCCTCGGCGCCGGCATCGACGCCCAAGTGGCCGTGGAGGTGGGCAAGGTGACGTGGACGACCGGTATCGCCGCCTATATCATCGCCTCGCTGCGCGCCCTCGTGAGCTATAAGCCAAGCCAGATGACGGTGCGCTACGACGGCAAGGAGCTGCGCAAAAAGCTCTACTTTGCCACGGTGGCCAATGGCCGCTGGCAGGGCGGGGGCTTCCTGCTCACGCCCGCCGCCAGCATCGACGATGGCATGCTCGACCTCTGCATCGTGCCCAGCCTGCGCCCCGACCAGGTGATCCGCTACTACCCGAAGCTGCTCGATGGCAGCCACACCGAGCTGAAGATCGTGACGATGGCCCAGGCCCGCCAGATCGAGATCAGCTCACCTACGCCTTTCCCTGTGGCTACCGACGGCGAGGTGGTCGCCACCGACGCCACCCGCGTGCTGGTGGAGACCCTGCCGGGGGCGCTGCGGCTCCTGGTGTAGCTGCCTCTGTACCTGCCCCTCAGCGTGCTATACTTCTTACAGCTGTTCGCCGTGCGCAACCTCGGACGCGCCGGCGGCGTCCCATAGGGCAGATGCAATCTCGCACATGGCCCTGGCCTGCGCCGCGCGGGGCCAGAAGGAGTTGGTATGGCCGATGAAGTTACTGTGCGGGCTACGCTCGCCCGCCCTTTTCTTGCCGCAACAACGACACCACAGCTGGCCTACGCGCTGCTGGAGGTGCAGCCATCCCTGGTGGTCGCCCA
>JAYUYB010000189.1:0-1902 GCA_043752655.1 Chloroflexota bacterium | reverse complement strand
CGCAAGCTCCGACGACCCTGGCTCCAAGGAGCTTGGCGGCGACTTGGGCTCGTTCGATAAGAACGGCGTGGCGCAGAACACAGCTACCTACCCGCCCGAGCTGGTGGCCTCCGCCTTTGCTCTGGCGCCAAACACGATCAGCGACCCGATCCGCACTCAGTTTGGCTGGCACATTATCGAGGTGACAAGCCGCGATGTGCCCGACGAGGAGGCGCAGCTGCGCGAGGCCCGCACCAAGGCGCTCGATACATGGGTCGAGGAGCAGCGCACGACGCTGGCGGTGCAGCGCTTCCCCGAGCCCACACCCACAGCAACCACGCCGCCCGCGACGCCGAGCCCCACCATAGTACCGACCTTCCTGCCCGGCCCGCCCACGCCCGCGCCCACCGAGACGCCCGCACCAGTAGAGACACCTGCGACAGCTGCGCCCACCCCAACGGCCACCACCACGCCGTAACTTCGATTGCAGATTGCAGATTAGCGCCACGGGCGGCCGGCACAATCTGCAATCTGCAATCTGCAATCCCCTATGCGACGTTGGAAACCTCAGCCATCCGGACTGCTCTGGCTCGCCGTCACGGCCCTGGCCGCTGCCACGGCGGGCGCAGGCTACTTGCTGCTCGTCATCGGCGCCGCCCTCGACCGCCCCCCTGCCGAGTGGCCGATCAACAGCGCGCTCTTTGCTGCGATCCTCGCCTGCCTGGCGCTGCTGCTCCTGGCAGGCGCATCTGTCTACAGGCTCGCCGCTGCCCTCACCCTCGCCTATGCCGTGGACCGCAACGGGCTCTATATAAGCTGGCTGGGCAACCGCGCAGTCGTGCCGCTCCAGCAGATCGAGAGCGTGGAGAGCGGCGTGCGCGTGCCGGCTACGGCCCTCGGCGTGCTGCGCAGCGTCGGCTACTATCATGGGCAGGTGCGCACAGCGCAGGGCCGGGTGATCCACCGCTTTAGCACGCGGCCGCTTGCGCAGGCCCTGGTGCTGCACACCGCCGCCGACTCCTACGCGATCTCGCCTCAGGACCCCGACAGCTTCGTGCAGGATCTGGAGCAGCGCCGCCGCCTCGGCGCCATCCAGCAGCTCGCGCCAGGCGTGGAGTCTGGGCGCACCTTCGCCTACCAGTTCTGGAACAACCAGGTGGTGCGCTGGGCGCTGCTGCTCACGCTTGTGCTCAACCTGCTGCTGCTCGGCTGGCTGATGACGATCTACCCAGGGCTGCCGCCGCTGATCGACCTGCGCGCCGACGCAGCTGGCGCCGCTACCACGCTCGTGCCGCGCCACCAGATCCTCTTCCTTCCCCTGGCCGCCGCCGCCCTCGCCCTGATGAACCTCGGCCTCGGCCTTACCTTCTACCGCCGCGAGACCGTAGGCGCCCTCCTGCTCCAGCTCGCCTCGGCGGTCGTCCAGCTGCTCTTCATCGTGGCGGCCCTGAGCATTCTACGCTAGTGGCACGCACCCGTCGCGGCGCCCCTCGTGGGCGCCCGCATACAGCCTCGTGGGCGCCCGCATACAGCCTCGTGGGCGCCCTCATAAAGCCTCGTGGGCGCCCTTAGTATGAGGAGGGGGCGCCCACGAGGGGCGCCCTTACGGGTTTTGTAAAGCTTGTAAAACAATGCTGGTACTCTTCACGGTAGACTAGCAGCGCCTTATAGATCATTTGCACAGAATGACTCGTGCGATCTGTATCTATTGCATAGACTTTACGGGCTAAACGTCTTACTTAGTAAACTTGACAGTAACATCAGCCCGTGGTAGGATCTTGCTATCCGTCTTTAGGCGCATCTCCCCCTTATCGCCCCACCCGCCTACGCCGCAGATGATCGGAGAGGCACAGCGTGGTGCCACGGCTACCTCAGCGAACGAGTCTCACCCGCTTGCAGCGCCAGCTTCCCAACGCCTGCGCC
>JAYUYB010000188.1:0-11674 GCA_043752655.1 Chloroflexota bacterium | reverse complement strand
GGTTTGGGCGTGGCATGGGCGCTCCCTCGGTTCAGCGTGCGGGGTTACTCGGCCCAAAGGTGATGGCCTGACGGGCCTCCAGGCGCGCTGCGGCGGCGTCATCGTATTCACGGCGGCTCAGGAGAATCTCGGCATGGGGGAAGTGAGCCAGGCCGCCAGCATGATCGGTGTGAACGTGGGTCAGCACCAGCCAGCGCACATCCTTGGGCGAGAGACCACGGGCGCGCAACTGCGGCCCGATCTCGTGCTCTGGCGCAACCTTGAGGCGCACGCCAAAGCGATAATAAGGGTTCCAGCGCGGAAAGTAGCCGGCGGTGCTGGCCTGCGCCGTCTCACCGGTGTCAACGACGATCAGGCCTTCGGGGTGCTCAATCACCCAGGCGTAGATCGGCAGCTCCGCGCTCCATGTCGGGTCGAGCAGCGTGGTGACGCGCCTGAGCGGGCCGCACCCGCTGCCTTGCAGCTGCCGGGTTTTGATCGCTACGGTGCCGGTCTGGATCGCGTGGGTTCGCATACTGTCGCCGCTCGTGTTGTTTTTGTAAGTGAACATTTGCTTACTAACGAGAGTATACGCCTCTGCCCACCGCTTGTCAAGCAGGAGTTCTCTTCTTATGGCCGACGAGATCGTAACGCCGAGCCCGTGGCAGGGGCTGCGCCGCTTCACCGCCGCGCGCATTGGCCTGGGACGCGCGGGCGACAGCCTGCCCACCGATGCGCTGCTGGCCTTCCAGTTCGACCACGCCCGCGCCCGCGACGCTGTGCATCTGCCGTTCGAGGCCGAGGCGCTGCGCGCGCAGCTGGAGGCGGCGGGCCACGAGGTGCTAATGCTGCACAGCGACGCTGAGAGCCGCGCCGTCTACCTGCGTCGGCCCGACCTGGGTCGCCGCCTGAGTGCGGCCTCGCGCCTGGCCCTGGAGGAGCGCGCCACCGCAAGCGCCGCCAGCTACGATATCGCCTTCGTGATCGCCGATGGCCTCTCGGCCCTGGCGACGCATAGCCACGCCGTGCCGCTGCTGAGCAGCACCGCCGCAGCGCTCCAGGCGATGGGCTGGCGCGTGGCGCCGGTGGCGGTGGCGAGCCAGGCGCGCGTGGCTCTGGCCGACGAGATCGGGCAGCTGCTGGGGGCGGAGCAGGTGGCGATCCTGATCGGCGAGCGGCCCGGCCTGAGCGTCGCGGACAGCCTGGGGGTCTACCTTACCTATGGGCCGCGCCCAGGCCGCAGCGATGCCGAGCGCAACTGCATCTCCAACATTCACGGCCAGGGCCTTGGCTACGCCGACGCACAGGCCACTCTGATCTACCTGCTGAGCCAGGCCCGCCGCCTGCGCCTCACGGGTGTGGCGCTGAAGGACAATCGCGGCGAGGCCGACGCCGCCGCGCAGCTCCCGTAAGGGAACAGGGAACAGGGGACAGGGGGTGCAGTAAGCCCGCCCGCGCGAGCCCGCGCAGGCGGGCTTGGAACACCTAGCCGCGGCTTCAGCCGCCAGGCGCCGGCCTGCGCTCAATCTGCAATCTGCAATCCTGACCCGGCTGGCACGCTTTATGCTTTTTAACGAGCAAACAGCCTGCCCCGCTACACTGTGGACAAGCCCCGCAGGTCGGTACGCAGCTGTGCCGCGCATCACAGGAGGAGCCGATAATGGCGAAGACAGTGCTTGGACTTTTTGACAGCTTTAGCGAGGCCCAGAACGCGGTGGAGGATCTGAAGCGCTTTGGGGTGGGCCAGGATGCCATTAGCTTGGTGGCCCGCGACGCGCAGGGCGACGCTACAGACGCGCAGGAGGTTGGCAGCACGGGCGCGGCAGAGGGCGCTGGGGCGGGCGCTGTGGGCGGCACGCTGGTGGGCGGCGCACTTGGGCTGCTTGTCGGCGCGGGGCTGCTGGCGATCCCTGGGATTGGCCCGGTGCTCGCCGCCGGCCCGCTCGCTGCCGCCATCGGCACTATCGCCGCCGCCGCCGGGGCAACGGCCCTGGGCGCTGGCATTGGCGCGGCCACGGGCGGCCTGCTCGGCGGCCTGATGGGCTCCGGCATCCCGGAGGACGAGGCCCACGCCTACGTCGAGGGTGTGCGCCGTGGCGGCAGCCTGCTTTCCGTGAACGCCAGCGATGTGGAGGCCGACGACGTGCGCCAGATCCTGCTGCGCAACGGCGCCGTGGATATGGATCGCCGCTCCGATGAGTGGCGCGCCGCTGGCTGGGGCAGCCCCGCCACTGGCGACAACGGCCTCGCCAGGCCCGACGTTGGCGACAGCACGCGCCGCGAGGCTGGTGCGGCCAACGACGACTGGGAAGAGAGCAGCAAGCTCGGCACTACAGGCGGCACCGTGGCGGGCGCGGCCACCGGCGCGGCCATTGGCGCGGCGGGCGGCCCCGTCGGCGCCGTGATTGGCGGGATTGCGGGCGCTGCAACTGGCGCTGCAAGCGGCGCAGCGGGCGATGTGGCTGGCGAACGTGCCGAGGACAGCACGGCGCGCAAGGGCCGTAGCGATAACCTGCCGAACGCGGACGCCGACCTCACGAGCGAGAGTGGTCGCCGCAGCGCCCGCTACGCCGGCGCCGACGAGATGGGCGGCGCGCTGTCCAACATGGGCGCGGGCGATGGCTCGGCTCAGCCCGGCCGCATGGCCCCGCAACCCGGCGTAAGCACAGGCAGCGAACGGCTTGGTACGCTGATGAGCGGTGAGTCTGCGGCCACCCAGCCCAGTGCCAAGCCGCGTGGCGGCGCCCGCATCTACGACAGCAGCGCAAAGCACGATGCAGCTACGGTGAGCGAGGGCGCCGCCCTGCCCGCCCACGGCGATTTCGCGCGCGGCATGCGCGACCAGCCCGCCGCCGCTGTCGAGCCCGACTTCGCGCGCGGCATGCACAACGAGCCGGCCGCAAGCCCCCCTGACCATGCCGAGCTGCCCGACCATGGCGACTTCGCGCGCGGCATGCGCGACGAGAGCGCCGCCCCTGTGGGGCCCGACTTCGCGCGCGGTCAGCGCAGCTTCGAGCTCTACGACAACGACTTCCTGGCGCACTACAAGTCGCTCACCGGCGCTGGCGGGCAGCCCTACGACTACTACAAGCCCGGCTACCAGTTCGGCTTCGACATGGCCAACGACCGCAGCCATAGCCACGATAGCTGGGAGCGCGCCGAAGCCGACGCCCGCCAGGGCTGGCAGCACGACGCGCGCGGCAGCTGGGAGGAGTTCAAGCAGAGCATTCGCTACGGCTGGGAGAAGGCGCGCGGCCAGATCTAGTACATGGGTTACGCCCGGTAGCGGCGCGCTATAGCGCGCCCGTACGACCTATCAGAATAGCTCGGACAGACTACTTAGGGCACTTGGCACGAGAATTGCTCATAGGAAGCTGAGTGGGCCCGGATAGTCCGGGCCACCAGTTTCGACACTTTTCTAAAGGGGAAACGTCCATGATCAACTTCATTCTGTGGCTCCTGTTCGGCGCTCTGGTCGGCTGGCTCGCGAGCATGGTGATGCGGACCGACGGCCAGCAGGGCGCGCTGCTCAACATTGTGGTCGGCATCGTCGGCGCCTTCCTCGGCGGCTTCATCTTCAACGCGCTCGGCATCGGCGGCAGCAACCTCAACAACAACGACTTCAGCCTCAACGCGCTGCTCGTGTCGTTCGTCGGCGCCGTCGTGCTGCTCGGCATCGTGAACCTGGTTCGCCGCGGCAGTGTCCGCTAACGGCTTGATCTGACCCTCAGGTAGCGTTCGGTCGCCTCGCCCCCTCCCCAACTCTGGCGAGGGGGCGAGCTTTTGAAGGAGCAGACTATGCAAAGCGAGAATGGCCAGAGCGTCTCGATCTGGATGGATAGCGCCGATGTGCCGACCTACGCGCCGCTCGCCACATCGCTGCGCACCGGCGTGGCCGTCGTGGGCGCGGGCCTCGCAGGCCTCAGCACCGCCTACATGCTGGCGAAGCTTGGTTTCGAGGTTGCGGTGCTAGACGACGGGCCGATCGGCGGTGGCGACACCGGCCGCACCACGGCGCAGATCACCTGCATTCTGGACAAAGGCTACGCCGAGACCGAAGATCTGCGCGGTGAGGATGGCGCCCGCCTGGCCGCCGAGAGCCACATGGCCGCCATCGCCACTATCGAGCGCATCGCGCAGGAGGAGGACATCAGCTGCGATTTCGCCCGCCTGGATGGCTACCTCTTCCTGGCCGAGGGCGACACGCGCAAGACGCTGACCGACGAGCTGGAGGCGGCCAGCCGCGCTGGCCTGGATGTGGAGCTCTTAAGCACCGGGCTTACGGTGGGCAGTGGCTCGCTTGGGCCTGCCCTGCGTTTCCCGCGCCAGGCCCACTTCCACCCCCTTAAGTATCTTGCCGGCCTCGCCCGCGCGGCTGAGCGCATGGGCGTAAAGATCTACTGCGGCACCCAGATCACCAAGGTACACGGCGGCGATCTGCCCAGCCTGGAGACCGTCGACGGCCTGACGATCTCCGCCGACAGCATTGTGCTGGCGACGCACGCGCCGATCAACGACGTGCTCGGCTACAGCTCGCGTATCTCCCCCTACATGACGTACGTGGTAGGCCTGAGCGTCCCCAAGGGCAGCCTGCCGCCATTCCTCGCCTTCGACACCGAGGATCCGTACCACTACGTCCGCATTCAGCAGGAGGCCGCGCGCGACGTGCTGATCGTCGGTGGCGAGGACCACAAGACCGGCCAGGCCGACGATATGGACGTGCGCTACATCAGGCTGGAGACGTGGGCGCGCGAGCAGTTCCCCCTGGCTGGCGAGCTGCTCTACCATTGGTCGGGCCAGGTTCATAACTCGCTGGACGGGCTAGCCATGGCCGGTCACGACCTGGTCTCGCCCAATGTCTATGTGATCACCGGCCAGAGTGGCATCGGCATGACGCACAGCACCATCGGCGCGATGATCGTCTCCGACCAGATCGGTGGGCGCGCCAACGCCTGGGCCGAGCTGTACGAGCCTAATCGCGTGCCCGTGCGCGGCCTCGGCGAGCTGGTCAAGGAAGGCCTGAACGTGGTCGCCCAGTACACCGAGCTGCTGAAGGGCGGCGATGTGAGCTCCGAGGCGGAGATTCCGGCGGGCAGTGGCGCCGTAATCGGCTGGGGTCCTGGCAAGGTCGCCGTCTACCGTGATCCGCAGGGTCTGGTGCATCGTCACTCGGCGATCTGCAGCCATCTGGGCTGCGTGGTGGGCTGGAACGACTCCGAGAAGACGTGGGACTGCCCCTGCCACGGCTCGCGCTTCGACGCCCACGGCCAGGTGGTGAACGGCCCCGCTGCGGCGAACCTGGCGCCCGTGAAGATAGCCGATAGCCGATAGCCGAACACCGGGCATATTGTCCACAGATGCCACCGATTTCCGGGCTATTGCTGGCCCCACCGTCCACCGTCCACCGTCCACCGTCCACCGTCCACCGTCTGCCCAGTATCGTTGCGGAGCTTGGCGGCGTTTATACTCTATGAGCGCCATCCCCCGGCGCGTGGATTCGCCTATGTTCGGGGCATGGTGTGAGTTACGTCGCCTCTCCGCGACCGAGCGCAGAATTGCAGCAGCGTCGTGCGTGCCTCAAACGCGTGCGCGCCGCTGTTGTGCCGCCTGCCAGCTTCCGCCCCTTGGCCCGTGTGCTCGTAAGTGATGACGACCCTGACATCCGCCAGATCTACGCGACGCTCCTATTGCAGCACGGCTTCGCGTATCTCGGCGCCTCGGCCGGCGACGGCCCCGCCACCCTAGCGCTCGCGCTGCGCGCCCGCCCACACCTCCTGATCACGGATGTGAACAAGCCGGGGCTAGACGGCCACGCGCTGCGCGACGCGCTGCGCGCCGACCCGCGCACCGCCAAGATCCCTGTGCTCACCGTGACGGCGATGGAGCCATGGAGCGCGCCGCGCCGCGCCGCCCCAAGCCCCCTAGATGATTACTTCCTCAAGCCCTTCAGCTTCGAGGCGCTGCTCTACCGTGTGGTGGCCCTGCTGCCCTTGGACGCCGCAGGCCACGACGGGCTGGTGGAGCGGGCGCAGCGGTTACCCTGCTACGAGCATTTCCATCCCGTGACCGGGCTGCCCTGCCTGCACACACTTGCTAACCGCCTGCCGGAAGCCACGGCTGCACCCGGCTGGGCCGCGCTCAGCGTCGAGCTCGCCGCCTTCCCACGCCTGGTGCGTGGGCTTGGCAGGCCCGCAGCCGATGGCCTGCTCGCGCGTCTCGGGGGCATCGTGCGCGGCGCTGCCGGGCCACAGCTGCTCGCCGCCCACCCCGGCTTCGACGCGCGCATCGCTCTGGTAGGCCCAGCAGAGCAGGTGGCCGCAGCCAGGGCGCGTATCCTCGCCCGCTTCGAGGCCGTGCAGCAGCGCGCAGCCATGCTCGCTCCCCAACTACCCCCGCTACGCCTACATCTGCGCCACGCCGCGCCGGGCGCTGGCCTCGCCATCGGCCTGAGCACCCTGCGCGGCGCGCTGCGCGGGTAACTAGACGAACATTGCGACCGTCTGTGGGGAGTGCATGCGACCGTAGAGATAGCTTAGAAACTCGGCGCGGCGCTCGGCTGGCACGCGCTGGTACACCGGCGTCACCGCGGCGCCGCCCCACCAGTACGACCAGATCAGCACGCTGCGCTCGGGGGCGGTGATGAAGCGCATGCGGTTATCGACCCAGCCCTCGCCGCCAACCAGGGCATTGGCGCGCAGCCAGTCGCGCACCTGGCCGTCGCTCCAGCCCTCCGTGTGCAGGCGCCAGGCGGCGACGGTGCCGATGCCGGAGCGGTAGCGGGTGAGCAGCTCGGCCAGGCGGTCGTCGTCGCTGACGATCCAGTCAATGACGTGCAGGCCGTTATCGGCGATCCCCTCGAAGGGCGAGGAGCTGGCGGTGTTGACCACGGAGAGCAGCCCATCGGCGGCGGCCTTCCCCTCGGCGTACATGGTCTCGCGCAGCTTGAACTGCACATAGTGGCCGGGGTAGCCCTCAGGGCGCGCATCTCGCCGCGCAGCGCGTCGAGCTCGGTGTCGGCGGCGGGCGCTGCGGGCATGTGCAGGAAGCCAGCGAGCTGCTCGGTAAACGTGAGGCCACCCTGGCGCCAGCGGCAGAACGCGATGGTCGAGCCGCAGAGCTGGCTGTAGTAGGTGCGCCTGTCGGGCTCGGGCAGCGCTGCGGCCAGGCTGCTTAGCGCACGCCAGCGCTTGATCGCCTCGGCATACCCGCCGAAGCGCTCTGGCCGGTGGTGGGTTGACATATTCACTACGGCTAGGCCCTCGTCGCTGCCCTCGGCGCGGTAGAGCGCGTCGACACCGAGCAGGGCGGTGGTAGCCTCCTCGCCAAAGCTCATGGTCGCAGCGCTAAGCGACAGATCCATTTGCGGTCTCCGCTTGTTGTCCACAGATTACGCAGATTTCCAGCCCTCACCCTCAGCCCCTCTCCCTGAACGGGAGAGGGGCGCTGGAAGGTAGCCTGCTGCGCGGACTACCGGCGTACGGACGGCACGTAGAGACAGCTTAGGCAGGCCGGTCGCTCCTGCACAAGCGCCCAGGTGCCAAGCCGCTTGGTCTGAACTGTCACCTGGTTCACGAGCAGGTTGGCGACGAAGGACTCGGCCGGATCCCAGTGCTCCTCGACCAGCGCGGCGGGGCGCAGGCGCTCCTCGTGAAGGTTATTAAGCAGATAGTCGCGGGCGTCGTAGCGCAGCGTGATCCTGGCGGGCGAGAGCAGATCCTCGCTGATCGGGCGGTTGCTCGCCACCGCCACCAGGGCGATGTCGTAGCCATACCAGTTCGCCGCGGCGTACTGGCTAGTCGGGAAGATGTTGATGTTCGGGCTCACGCTGATCCGTAGCCGGGTGCCGTCGGCGCTGGCGAGGGGCACGGAGCTCGGCGCGATCTCCACGCGGGTGCCGTCGGGGAGCGTGGCGCTCCAGCCATTGGCCTGATCGAACTCCGCGACCAGGCCGCCTGGCAGGCCTGCGAAGGGATCGCCCTCCAGCTTGGGCAGCTCCCCCGTCTGCGCGGCGTTCAGCTGGCCCCCAAGCTGCGCAAGGTTGACGGTGAGGTTCGTGAAGAGAATGAGTGCACTCCCTACCGCTAAGTTGCCGCCAAGCTCGGTGGGGGACTTATTGTTCTCATAGGAGACATTGATAGTGAACCTGCCGTCTGTTCCGGCTGTGCTCTTGACGATCTTGGCGACGTTGCTGATCGCGCCGCCCTTCACGAGTGTGCCGGGAGAGACGCCGCTGCCGGTAAGCTTTGCGCCGCCACTGGCCTTCGTAGCGCCCAGATTGTAGGTCTGCTGGAGCTCATCGCTGGCCGTCGCTCCTTTAGCGAGCGGGGTAACGACAATGGGCTCGATGTCGAGAAAGCAGGCGCTGAGCGACTCGCAGCTGAAGTCGCTGCCCAGCGTGTAGCTTGCCGCAGTGCCGTCGGGGTTGGTGAGCGGCACGGGAATGCTGAAGTCGCCGCTCGCGTCGGTGAGGGCGCTCGCACTGAAGAAGTCGTTGCTCACCCACACGAGCTGCTCTGGCAGGGGTGTGCCCTCATCGGTTACCTTGCCCTTGATCACACCGTCGAGGCGCTGGAGCACAAGATCCTGGGTGGCCGTACCGCCCGCAGCGACCGTCACCGCAATAGGCTCGCTGTAGGGGACGCTGAACGGCTGCTCGTCATCGTCCACGTCAGCGCTCAGGTACCAGGTACCGGCTCGCACCGGGAGCGTAAACGTGCCAGTGCTCTCGTCCACATCGGCCCACTGCCAGGCGGCGCCCGCGCTCGCTGGGGTGAGGCTCACATCCACGGGCACGTTGGTGAGAATATTGCCCGCTGTGTCGCGCAGCTTGCCGGTGATCACGGCGTTGTTTACGCCAAGCGTCAGCACGACCGACTGAAGCGCGGCTGGGTTAGCCGAGGTGGCCGGCGCTACAACCACCTGCTGCTCGAACGGCGCCTGCACCATCGCCTCTAGCGTGAATGGAGTGAACGCATTCGCCGCGCTGACGTCCTTCTCGGCCAGAAACGAGTAAGTGCTGCCCAATGCCAGCTGCACGCCCACGCGCAAATTCCCGGCTGGCACATTCAGTTGGAACGAGCCGCCGTCCACGTAATCCCAGGCCACGTACTCCTCGCTCACGGGGTCGCGTGCATAGGCCCAGCCGCGCACGTCCAGCAAGGGCGATCCAGGCTTGCCCTCCTCGACGAAGCTGCCGACCAGGGTGTTCGCACCCTTGGTAAGCGTGAAGCTCACATCGGTGGGTGCAGCCGCAGAGGTTGACACCTGCTGTGCGGTGTCACGATCAAGAAAGCCGAGGGCCGGGTCGGGCGAGACGGCGAGCTCCCAGGTGGCGGTGGCGAGCTTGAGCTGGAAGCGCCCGTCGCTGCCGGTGTACACGCTCCGGTAGGTGCCGCCCGCGCGGTAGGCCTGCACGAGCGTATTAGGCAGCGGCGCGCCCGTGTTGTCGCGCACCAGGCCGTTGAGCACGCTGTCGCGTAGCTCCAGCGGCAGGTTGCCCACACTGGTCGGGCCGCTCGTCACAGTCACTTTCTTAGCGGGCGCGGGGCCGTAGATCTTGTAAAAATCCTCGTCGATCGATGTGTAGAGCGTGTAGGTGTCGGCGACAACAGGCACCGTGAAGGTGCCGGTGGCATCGAGGATCTCGTAGCGCCCGAAGTAGCTGTTCTCACCGGAGACATACACATAGTCGGAATAGGTCTTCCCGCTGGTAGCGGGAATGAAGGGCGTGCCATCAGGGAGCACCACGCGGCCAACAATGGTACCCACCGTTGGCGGTACGTTAAACGTAACCGTGCGCGTCTCTGGGGTGGTGTTCGCATCGAAGCTCAGCTCGGTTGGCGCATCCACAAACTGCCAGTTGGCGCCCCGCACATTGTCGACGTAGACCTGCCAGCTCGCGGCCTCTACGCCGAGCCTGAAGTTGCCAGAGAGGTCTGTGCGCGTATAGCGGCGGCTGAGGCCGCTGCCTGGGATGTTGGCGTACACCCAGACGTAAGGCAGCCCAACGCCGCTGCGCTGCAGGCTGCCGAGGATCTGCTTGTCGGCGCGGGGCAGCGCGATGTCGCCGAGGTTCAGGGGCGCTGTGGAGCCGGCGGGAATCTGAAAGGTGTAGCCGCGCAGCGACCGCACCGAGGAATCATTCTCTGGTGGGATGATCTCAAGCCCGTAGAGCCCAGGTGACAGGGTGATGGTGAAGATGCCAGTATAAAACGAGGTAAAGATATAGCTCTGCTTGTCGTAGTCGAAGCTCCCAGAACTGGTGAGCGGCGCATACCAGACCAGGGTGTTGGTCGCCGGGGTCATGTTATCGCTGAGCAGCACGCGCCCGGTAACAGTTACATTGGGGGGAATCTGATGAACCGTGGAGGCGGCGCGGCCCACGGGCGAAGCGGCGGGTAGCAGCGTGAGCAGCAGCAGGGCCAGCAGGGGTCCATAGAATGCTCGCATGTGCAAGCGCATGTTTTTTCTCCTTTGTTCAGTCCAGCTAGTTGTCGCCCTCTGCGCTGAGGGTCTGAAGGACAGTTTCGTCGTATGGGTCGGCGCCAGTGGCGAGGGCGGCGGCCCAGCCCTCGCGCAGCGCGATCTGTGTCTCGTCGCGGCCTGTGGCGCGTGCCCAGGCCAAGTACAGCTCCAGGTCGGCCGCCGCGCCCGCCAGGTTATTTGTGCGCGCTCGATTCAGTGCCCGCCAATCGTAAAGCAATCCGTCTTCGGGGTCAAGGGCAATCGCAGCGTCGCATGCGTTGCCCACGGCCGCCGCGCCGTCGCCCAGGCTGGCCGCACGGCAGAGGCGCCCCCAGGAGCGGGCCGGCAGCTCCTCGACCACACCCAGCGCTCTGGCCCGCTGCGCCAGGGCGGCCGCCGCGCCAAGCTCGCCAAAGCTCGCCAGTTCGGCTGCGGCGTCGATCAGGGTGGGCGACACCAGCAGGTTCGCGCATGTCTTGCGGTAGGGCGCGGGGCCAAAGGCGCGCTGCCACTCATCGAGCTGTAGGTTGCGGCCGGCGACGGCGCAGGCGGTGGCGGCGAGCCCATCGCTGTGCACGGGCCAGAGCCGCACGCGCCCCAGGCTGTCGCCGGTGGCGAGCAGCGCGCCGTCCGGGCTGAAAGCCACGCTGCTAAGGCTGGCGCCCTGCCCGCTCAACACCACCGGGTCGCTCGTGGGCCGACGCAGATCCCAGAGGCGGGCCGTGGTGTCGATGCTGGCTGTGGCGAGGGTGCTGCTGTCGGGGCTAAAGGCCAGCGCCTGCACTGTGCCATCGTGGCCGCGCAGCACCAGCCCCGCCCGCAGCTCGCGCCCAACCTGCCAGAGCCGCACGGCGCCTGACGTGTCGCCGCTAGCGAGCGCGGCGCCATCAGGGCTGAAGGCCAGGGCCGTGATCTGGAAGACAGAGCCGCTCTGCGCGGGTGTGGCCGCGTCGGGCTGCGCCAGGTTCCAGAGCCGCACGGCGCCGTCGGCATCGCCTGCCGCCAGCAGCTGGCCGCCGGGCTGAAAGGCGAGCTTGGTGATCGGCGTGGTCTGGGCCGGGAGCGTCTGGGGCGGGCCGGGGTTTGCGGCGTCGTAGAGCAGCAGGGCGCCAGCATCGTCGGAGGTGGCGACGCGCCGCCCGTCTGGGCTGATCGCCACGGCGAGGATGCGCGCTGCGGCTTGGCCGATCAGCACTGGCGCAGCGGCGGGCTGGCTCAGATCCCACAGCTG
>JAYUYB010000187.1:0-1903 GCA_043752655.1 Chloroflexota bacterium | reverse complement strand
TGGTGCTCGACATGCGGCTCGACCAGCGCTACCTGCGCAGCCAGCCGGTGAACTCCGAGGAGGGTGCCCCAATGGGCATCGGCGTCTGGTACGAGATGGGCATCAGCGACCCGGTCGCCTATCTGTTTAAGAACGCCGACCCGCAGGGCTCTCTGGCGGCCAACGTGAGTAACGCCGTGGTGCGCGCCCTCAGCAATCTGCCCCTGGGCGAGATGCTGGAGAACCGCCATTCGATGAGCCAGGCGGTGCGCGGCGAGGTCTCGCCCAAGTCGAGCGAGTGGGGCTACCGGCTCGGCTCCGTCTACATCCGCAAGGTTCACTTCCGCGACGCCGGCATGACGCGCCAGATCGAGGCGAAGGTGGTGAACCGTCTGCGCCAGGTGACGTCGGCGATCAAGCAGGACGGCGCGAATCAGGTGAGCATCATCACCAGCACCGCCGACCGTCAGGCGGCGATCGCGTTCGCCAAGGCGCAGGCCATCCGTCCACAGATCTTGGGCCAGGCTCTGCACGTGATCAGCGCCGACGCGGCTGTCTCCGACACGCTGTTCGCCATCCTCGAGATGCAAAACATTACTGCGAGCGGCGCCCGCGTAACGTTCATCCCGCAAAACAAGCAACTGCTGCCCGAGCTGCTTTCCGCCGGGCCGCAGCCACAGACCAACGGACAAGCTCAGCCTGCACTGGCAGCACCAAGGTGAGTCAGGGCACGTTCATCGTCTACGCCTGCCCCGTGGGCGCCTTGAACGATCAGGTTGCAGCCTATTTTCTGGCGGCGCAGAAGGCGTTCGGGCCAAACCCGGCCCACGAGTACATGCCGCACTGCACGCTCACCGGCTTTTTCCAGGATGCTCACGCCGCGCTGCCGCTCTACGGCAGCGCCCTGGCGGCGGCCCTGGCCGACGCAGGCCCCGCCCCCACCCCGGCTGTGGAGGTTGTCGAGACGCTGTTTCGCGACGACTTCCACGGCCTGGCCCTCGCGTCGCCTTGGCTCACGCAGCTTGTGGCCAGCTTCGCACAGCGCGCCCACTCGCCAACCCGGCAGGCGAGCCTGCGGCTAAAGACGTGGCTCCACCTGAGCTTCGCCTACAGCTTTGCCCCCGAGCAGGGACCCGGCCTCGCCCGCCTCGCCCGCGCCATGATCGACCCCACAGCACCGGCGCGCTGGGAGCTGCGGCTCTACGAGCGCCAGGCCGACCACAGCTGGGCGCTGCACGCCGCCTGGTCGCTCGCGTAGCGCAAAACAGACGCGAAGGCAATGCCCCCTGCGTAAGCCCTAACAATCTCCCGCCTCGCTGCGTGTTTCCCAGCGCTGAACTAGCTCGGCGGGAGCTCGACGATCTTGAAGAACGCGCCGCTCGGGTCCGCCAGGGCTGCGATGCGTCCGAAGGGCGAGTCGTCGATGCTGCTCATCGCCTTGCCGCCGTGATTGGTGGTGATGGCCACAGCTTCGTCGGCGTCGGCCACCAGGAAATAGGTCATCCACTGGGGTGCGAACGCGCCCCACGACGGGTCGATCTGCATGATCGCGGCGAGCTGCGTGTCGCCATGCTTGAGGATGAAGTACTCCAGACCACCCGGCATCAGCTCGGTAGTGGCCCCGAGCAGGGCCATGTAGAAGTCGCGCGCCGCCTGCGCGTCTGGGGTGTACAGCTCGAACCAGGCCGTCGCACCTAGCTCGTCGGTAACCTGCGAGCCGATATGCGAACCCGCCTTCCAGAAGCTGAACTGCGCGCCGGTTGGGTCTGCAAGGGTGGCCATACCGCCAAACCCGCCGATCTCCATGGCGGGGTACAGCAGCTTGGCCCCCAGGGCCTCCGCGCGCGCCACGTCGGCGTCGATGTCGTCGGTGGCGAAGTAGAGGCTCCACGCCGCCGGCATGGGCGGGGCGCCGGGCTGATTG
>JAYUYB010000186.1:0-5012 GCA_043752655.1 Chloroflexota bacterium | reverse complement strand
CGATGGACGAGGCGATCAGTACGCTTGCGCACTCCCCGGCCCTGGTGGAGCTCGTGCATACGCAAAGCAGCTCCATCGCCGACGCGGTTGTAGAGGAGGTGCGCGAGCGTGCCGTGAGCGCCGACATCTTCGCTGAGCGCCTCGTGCGGCGGCTGCTGCGCCGTCCGCCCCGTGCCAAGCTTCCGCCCGAGGCCCAGGGTCTGTTTGTCAGTCACCCGCGACAGCGCTAATCTTCTATGAGCAACGTGATACAGCAAGAGCAAGCCAAACCGCTGCCGCCCGGCGTCACACGGGTGGCCAGGATCCGCCCAAGCTATGCCACCTACGCCGGCTTCGTCTCACGCGTTCTGGCCATGCTGGTCGATCTGCTGATCATCGGCGGCGTCCTGATCGCGGGCGGCATCGCAACAGACTTCTTTGTGCGTACCTCTGGCCTCACGCAGCTGCTGCGCTTGCTCTCCAGCGGTCGCGGCTGGGAGCTGCCAGTGTCGGCCTTCTTCGTAAGCACCAGCTTCGAGCTGATCATGACGCTGAGCTTCAGCTACCTCTACTTTCTGTTTTTCTATGCGTTTGGCGGCGCCACTCTCGGCAAGTACCTCTTCGGCCTGCGCGTGGTCAGCGCCAACGGGCGCCATCTCACGTCGACTCAGGCCGCCCTGCGCGTGCTCGGCTACGCTGTCTCGGCCCTGGCGCTCTATTTCGGCTTCTTCGCCGTGCTCGCCGACGACAAACGGCGCGGCTGGCATGATCGCATCGCGCGCACCGTCGTTGTCCATAGCTGGAAGGCCCAACCCGACGAGGATTTTCTGCGCCGTGAGATCGCCCAGCTCAATTAACGCTGCAACCAAGGTTCTAGATCTATCACAGCGGCACAGAGGGCACGTAGTTCGAACCGCAAGCTGTCCGGCTCCGTATCCTCTGTGCCACTGTGGTGCCATTCGGTCATAGCGTAGACCAAGGAGTTATCTTATGCCAATGACGATCTACCAGGAGAAGGCTGCCCAGGCCGCCGCGCTGCTGCGCGAGCTCGACCTCGACTGCTGGCTCACGTTTGTGCGTGAGACCGGCCAGCACCCCGACCCCGGCGTCGATCTGATCCTCGGCACCAGCCTCACCTGGACCTCGGCGCTGCTGCTGGGGCGCGGCGGCGAGCGCATCGCCATCGTGGGCCGCTACGATGTGGAGAACGTGCAGCTGGCCGACGTCTTCCCCCAGGTGCTCGGCTACGACGAGGATATCCGCGCGCCACTGGTTGCCGCCCTGGAGCGCCTTGCGCCGCGCAGCATCGGCCTCAACTACAGCCTGCACGACCACACCGCCGACGGCCTGAGTGTGGGCATGCACGAGCTGCTGCGCGCCACGCTCGCCGATACCCCCTTTGCAGAGCGGCTCACCAGCGCCGAGGGCGTGCTGGGCCGGCTGCGCGCCCGCAAGACGCCCAGCGAGCTGGCGCGTGTGGCGGCAGCTGTGGCAACAACCGAGGCGATTGTGGCCTGGCTCACGCCCCAGATCCGTGTGGGCGCCAGTGAGGCCGAGCTGGCCGCCCTCGTCCACGGCGAGTTCACGCGCCTTGGCCTGCCCGCCGCCTGGGACTGGGACTACTGCCCGACGCTCAACAGCGGCCCTGAGTCGCCGCTTGGCCACGTGGCGCCCCAGCCCCAGATCACGGTGCAGCCGGGCCACCTGGTGCATATCGATCTTGGCGTGCGCCAGGCGGAGTACTGCTCGGACTTGCAGCGCATGTGGTACGTGCGACGCCCCGGCGAGCAAGCTGCCCCCGAGGAGCTTCAGCGGGCCATGGCAACCGTGGTGGCGGCGATCGATGCGGGCGCCGCAGCCCTGCGCCCCGGCGTGCGCGGCTGGGAGGTAGACGCTGCGGCGCGCAGGGTGATCGTGGAGGCTGGCTACCCCGAGTATCGCCACGCCTTCGGGCACGGCCTTGGGCGCGCCTGCCACGACGGTGGCCCCCTGCTCGGCCCGCGCTGGCCGCGCTATGGCAACGCGCCAGAGCAGATCGTCGAGCTTGGGCACATCTACACCCTCGAGCTAGACGTGCCCACCGCCGCAGGCCACCTGGCCATCGAGGAGGACGTAGTGGTGACGGAGGAGGGCTGCCGCTTTATCAGCAGCTTCCAGCGCGAACTTATTCTGATCTAAAGCGAAAGGTATCACCATGGCAGAGCGGCAGCGCTTCAGCACGCGTGACGAAGTCTATCTCAACAGCCCCGGCTTCGAGCCATACATAGCAGCCGGGCTGGTGTTCGCCCTCGTCTTAGGCGCCATCTTCATCGTGAGCATCAAGGTCAGCTTCGCATGGCTGATCTGGCCGGGCATGTTCGTGGCCGTGCTGGCGGGCTACATTGTGCTGAACCTGTTCCAGCGCCGCGAGTACGCCCGCAAGCTCGCCGAGGTGAAAGCCGATCCGGCGCCGTCGGAAGTCACCCCCCAGTAATCTCACTGTCCTGCTCCTGTCATCCTGAGCGGTCGCGCGGCCTGCGCTGGCGTGCTACGGTACGCCAATGGCCGCCGCCGCTCAGGAGCCAGCAATGCAGAACCTTCGCACCCTCCGTCGTAGCCGCTCCCTCACCTTCCTGGACCTGGCCGCCCTCACCGGGATCTCCGCCCGCCAGATCGCCGAGATCGAGTACGGCCTGCGCCGCCTCAGCTCTAGCGAGCGCGACTCGCTCGCCCTCGTGCTTGGCCTCGCCCCCGCCGGCTTCACCGGCGCCCACCGCCGTCCCCTTACTCAGACTGTAGTGTCCGCCCCCTTTGTGGATCGGCGCGCGCTCCAGGCGCTAATGGCCGCCGCCCTCGCCGCCACCATCGCCACGGGCAGCATGGTCGGTGGCGCGCCCGCGCTGCGCCTGCCTGTCCAGCTAGCCCCCACCGCGCTGGAGCATGCGGCGCCGCAGCCGTCTGCTGATCCCGTCGGCGCCACCGGCGCTCTGGGGAAGCTCACGTTCGCCCCCGCCGCCGCCGCTCAGGCCGCCGCGCTGCTAGCGCTCACCCAGTCCATCCTGGAGCTGCGGGCGGCCCTGCCCAAGCTCGCCATCAGCCCGAGCCTGCTGGTGGGGGCAACGCCGCCGGAAAGTGTGGCCCCGCCCCTGCCCGTGATCGAGCGCGCCACGGCCTTTGTGCTCAGCGAGGCGGGGCCGCTGGGCTGCCCCGTTAAGCCCACGGCAGGCCAGGTGGTGCTGACGCAAGGGTACGGCGTTGGCAGCCACGCCCCTGCCGAGACCTGGGGCGCGGTCGATCTGGCCGTGGACGGGGATGGCGACGGCTACGCCGACAGCGCGGCCACCTGGTACACGCCCGTGGTCGCCACCCACGATGGCCACGTCACCGTAAACCTCGACAGCTGGCCCGCCGGGAACCATGTCTGGGTCAACGAGCCAGGCGGCATCTGGCGCAGCGGCTACGCCCATCTGGCTGTGGTTCTGGTGGCAAGCGGGCAGTTCGTGCGCGCGGGCGAGCAGATCGGCCTGATCGGCAGCAGCGGCGAGTCTAGCGGCCCGCACTTGCACTACCACGTCTGGCGCGGCGATCTGAATCTCGACCCGACGGAGCTAGTGGGCTGCTGAGGGCCAATGCTCGCATTCACCCCTGAATCGTGCGCTGAAACATGCTCAGGGCGAGCCAGGTGCAGAGGCCGGCGAAGAGCAAGATCACGGCCACGCTCAGGGCGATCGGCAGCGTAGGGGCGGCGCCGAATGCGAAGACACGCACGCTGTCGATCAGGTAGGTGGTAGGGTTGAGCAGCACGATCACGCGCATCCAGCCTGGCAGCACAGCCAGGGGATAGAGCGCGTTCGAGGCGAAGAGCAGCGGCAGGTTGAAGAGGAAGATCATACCATGGTAGCCGGCGATCGAGCGCGACACCGTGGCCACGGCCAAGGCCAGCCCGCTGAAGCCAATCGCGAACAGGGCCAGCAACACCAGAGCCACCAGCCAGCCTAGCGGGTTCAGACTCAGCCGTGCGCCCATCAGCACGCCCACCACCAGCATGATCGCGGCCTGCACCATAGCCTTTGTTGCCGTGCTCGTGGCGCTGCCTAGCAGAATGCTCAGGCGCGGGATCGGCGCGGCCAGATACTCCTTGAGCACGCCGCGCAGCCGCTCGTCCAGCAGCACCATCCCACCGCCAACGGCGCCGCCCAAAGCGCTCAGGGCAACGATGCCGGGCAGGATGTACGACATATAATCGCGCCCATCCACATCGGCGACCAGGCCGCGCATACCCACCCCAAAGAGCACCACCCACAGCACCGACTGGAGCGCCAGCCCGATCAGCTCCTCCTGGCTGCGGAGGAACTTGGTCATATGCTTGTTCCAGATCACATAGGTCGCATACATCGCAGCATCCTCTAATCGCGCAGCGCTCGCCCAGTGTACGACAAGAACAGATCGCCCAGGCTCGGGCGGGCGACAGTCACATCCTCCACCCGAAAGCCATTGCCGCTCGCGGCGCCCAGAATATCCACCAGGCGCCTGCTCCCGCTGTCCACATACACGAGCACCAGCTCGCCGTCGGCCTCGGCCTCCACGCGGCTCACGAAGGGCAGGGCGGCCACGCTTTGTACAAAGTGGCCCGGCTCCCCCTGGCCGCGCACGCGGATCACATCGGCGCCCATACTCTCCACCAGCCGCTGCGGCTCGCCCTCGGCCACGAGGCGCCCCTTGTCCACAATGCCCACGTGGCTGGCGAGCGCCTCGGCCTCGTCCATGTAGTGCGTGGTGAGCAGCAGGGTCAGGCCGCGGCTGCGGTTCAGCTCGCGGATGTAGCTCCAGATCCCGACGCGATTCTGCGGGTCGAGCCCCTGGGTAGGCTCATCGAGAAACAACACGGCGGGGTCGGTCATCAGGCCGCGCGCTAGCTCCAGGCGCCGCTTCATGCCGCCCGAGTAGGTGCCCACGCGCCGGTCGATCGCATCGCCCAGCTGCACCAGCTCCACCAGCTCGGCGATGCGGCTGCGGCGCTGCTCGGTCGGCTGCCGGTACAGCCGCCCGTGAAT
>JAYUYB010000185.1:0-1905 GCA_043752655.1 Chloroflexota bacterium | reverse complement strand
AAGTCATCGGCGACTATCAGGTCCACGGCACCGACACCGGCTCGCCGGAGGTGCAGGTGGCCCTGCTCACGCAACGCATCAATCTGCTGATCGATCATCTGCGCACCCATATTCACGACCACCACTCGCGGCGTGGCCTGCTGAAGCTTGTGGGGCGCCGCCGTCGCCTGCTGAACTACATGCAGCGCTGCGATAAGGATCGCTACCGCAGCGTGATCGAGCGGCTTGGCCTGCGTCGTTAGCCCGATGACCTATCTGCGTGGACATGCCGGGGGTGTCTGCGGTCGCTGACCGCCGATGCCCCTGTGCTGTTTTTGCCGGGGGTGGTTCCTTCGGGATTGGAGCGTGTGAAGGGGCGGTTCACCCGTTCGCAGGCTCCAGTACCGAACCCACCCCCTCCGGCCCGACGGTAAATCGTAATGTACGGAGGAACAGAGAGAGCATGACAGAACGCCAGATCTTCTCGGTGAGCGCCGAGATCGCCGGCCGCACCCTCACGCTTGAGGCCGGCCGCTTCGCAGAGCAGGCCGATGGGGCCGTCACGGTGCGCTACGGCGACACCGTGCTGCTCGCGACCGTCGTGGGCGCGAAGGAGCCCCGGGAGGGTGTTGACTTCTTCCCGCTGACGGTGGACTACGAGGAGCGCATGTATTCCGTGGGCAAGATCCCCGGAAACTTCTTCAAGCGCGAGGGCCGCCCCACCACCACTGCCATCCTTACCGCCCGCCTCACCGACCGCCCCCTGCGCCCGCTCTTCCCCAAAGGCTACCAGAACGAAGTCCAGGTGATCATCACCACGTTTACCATCGATCTGATGAACGATCCTGGCACGCTCGCGATTATTGGCGCCTCTGCCGCCCTCTGCATCAGCGACCTGCCCTTCAAGGGCCCCGTGAGCGCCGTGCAGATGGGCCACCTCAACGGCGAGATCGTCGCCAACCCGCTTATGGCTGAGATGGAGGAGAGCCGCCTCGACCTAGTGGTGGCTGGCACCAAGGACGCCGTGCTGATGGTGGAGGCCGGCGCCTTTGAGCTCACCGAGGAGGAGATGCTCCAGGGTGTGATCGAGGGCCACGCTGTCTGCAAGCGCATCTGCGAGCTCCAGGAGGAGCTGGTGCGGCTCTGCGGCAGGCCTAAGCGCGCCTTCACGCCCCCCGCCAGCGATAGTTCGCTAGAGGAACTGGTGCTGGGCTGGACGGGCAAGCGCCTACGTGAGGCTGTGCGCAGCGCCAACAAGACGGAGCGCGAGGAGCGCACCGCCGCTCTGAAGGCCGAGGTGGTGACAAAGTTCACCGCCGACGAGCCCGACGAGGAGGTGCCCGCCCGTAGCAAAGAGGTCAGCAAGGTCTTCGAGAAGCTGCTGAAGGCCGAGGTGCGCGACGCAATCCTCGACGATGGCATCCGCGTGGACGGCCGCCAGCCCAACGAGATCCGCCCGATCAGCGTGGACGTTGGCGTGCTCCCGCGCGTCCACGGCACCGGCTTGTTCACACGCGGCCAGACGCAGGTGCTCACCATCACCACGCTAGGCTCGCCCGGCGACGAGCAGCGCCTGGACGACCTTGGGCTCGAGAAGACCAAGCGCTACATCCATCACTACAACTTCCCGCCCTACAGCACCGGCGAGGCCAAGCGCATGGGCTCGCCCCGCCGCCGCGACATCGGCCATGGCGCGCTCGCGGAGCGCTCGCTGATCCCCGTGCTGCCGCCCAAGAATGAGTTTCCCTACACGCTACGCCTGGTCTCCGAGGTGCTCAGCTCGAACGGCTCGTCCTCGATGGCCTCGGTCTGCGGATCTAGCCTGAGCATGATGGACGCGGGCGTGCCGCTGAAGGCTGCGGTGGCCGGGATCGCGATGGGCCTGATCACCGCCCCCGACGGGCGCTGGAAGGTGCTCACCGACAT
>JAYUYB010000184.1:0-1905 GCA_043752655.1 Chloroflexota bacterium | reverse complement strand
GAGATTGCGGTTGAGGTCGCCCGGGCGGGCATTACCTATATGGCCGGCTACTCGTTCCGTTTCTCCATGGGCCGCTATGTCCATGAGCTGGTCGCAGGCGGCGCGGTCGGCGAGATCCGCAGCATCACGGGAGCGATTGGCCTTGGGCCGATGGACGATGGCTGGGCAGCCTATCCCGAGACGGGCGGCGGGCCGTTGCAGTATGTTGGCTGCCACCTGATCGACCTGGCGCTTTGGCTGCTTGGGGACGATCCGGTCGAGGTGTTTGCGCATGTGCACCGCCGTGCTGATACCGGCGCCGACAATATGACCGCACTACAGGTTCGCTTTGCGAAGGGCGCGTTGGCGCAGTTCCTGGTCACCCAGGCGGCCTCGACATTCTTCTACAAGCTTGGCATCCACGGGAGCGCCGGGATGCTTGAACTGCGTGGTCGCAATTTCCTGCAGTTCGAGGTCGAAGTCTCCAGCACCGTACTACCAGCTTACGCCGAGCCCACGGTCATTCGCCCCAGTGTGCAACGTGACAATATCACGATGATGCTGGTGCCCGAGCTGGAAGCGTTCGCCGACGCCATCTATGAGCGGTGTCAGCCGGCGATCACGGTGGCCGACGGGCAACAGGTGCTGCGCATCCTTGACGCTGTCGCTGAGTCCGGGCGAGTGGGCAAGCCAATAGCGTTACGCTGACGGCTGCTGGTTCGCCCTTACACACGGCGGTGTACGGGTAAGCCGTAGCAGCTACCGTTCACTCCACCCTGCGCGGCCGGTACTGGATCGCCTCGGCGAGATGCGCCGGGCCGATCTGCTCGACCCCGGCGAGGTCGGCGATGGTGCGCGCGAGCTTGAGCACACGGTGGTAGCCGCGCGCCGAGAGGTTCAGCTGGCGCACGGCGGCCTTCATCAGCGCCTGGCCCGCGCCATCCAGCTGGCAGTGCGCGCGCAGCTCGGCCGGGCCCATGTCGGCGTTGCTGTGCGCGTGCGCCAGCGGGAAGCGGCGGCCCTGGCGGTCGCGCGCCACCTGCACGCGCGCGCGGATGGCGGCCGACGGCTCGCCCAGGCGCGTGCTGGTCAGCTTCTCGTAATTCACGCGTGGCACCTCCACGTGGATGTCGAAGCGATCCAGCAGCGGCCCCGAGATGCGCTTCTGGTAGCGCGTCACCATGGCTGGCGAGCAGACACAGACGCGCTCGGCGTCGCCATACCAGCCGCACGGGCAGGGGTTTTGCGCCGCCACCAGCATCACCGCTGCCGGGTAGGTGACGCTGCCCGTGGCGCGGCTCAGGGTGATCACGCGATCCTCCAGGGGCTGCCGCAGCACCTCCAGCTTCGCCCCAAACTCGGGCAGCTCGTCGAGGAAGAGCACGCCCCGGTGGGCCATGCTGATCATGCCGGGCCGCGCCCGGCCGGCGCCGCCACCCACCAGCCCCGCCTGCGAGGTGGTGTAGTGCGGCGCGCAGAAGGGCCGCCGCCGCATCAGCGGCGTGCCCCTGGGCAGCTGGCCGCAGACGCTGTAGACCTTAGTGACCTCCAGGGCCTCGTCGAGCGCGAGCGGCGGCAGGATCGAGAGCAGTGCGCGGGCCATCATGGTTTTACCGGAGCCGGGGGTGCCCGCCATCAATACATTATGTCCACCGGCCGCAGCCACCTCCAGGGCGCGCTTCACATGCTCCTGGCCCTTGATCTCCTGAAAGTCGATCGGGAAAGCGAACTCCTCGACGGCGGGACTGTCCCCGGCGCTATACGGCGCGATCATCACCTCGCCACGCATGTGGCACGCCAGCTCGGCCAGGCTCTGCACAGGCATGATCGTCAGGCCTTCGATCAGGGCCGCCTCGGCCGCATCCTCGGCGGGCACAAACACCGTGTCCATGCCCTTGGCGCGGGCGATGGCCACCATTGGCAGCA
>JAYUYB010000183.1:0-5016 GCA_043752655.1 Chloroflexota bacterium | reverse complement strand
GTCGTTGAAGGCAACGTGAACAAGGACGCAGCCTGGTACTACCCGGAGGCCAAAGAGGCCGCCAAGCAGATCACAGGGCATGTGGCGTTCTGGAAAGGCGTGAAGGTAGAGGGGTAACGAGCGGGCGAGCGCTGGTGGGGATGGAGGGAGTCGAACCCTCATGCCTTGCGGCACATGATCCTAAATCATGCGCGTCTGCCATTTCGCCACATCCCCGTAGCTCGCGCCGAGTATAGCACGCGCCTATGGCGTTTGCAAGCCGTCGCCTTGCGACGCGGCGCGGGCGCGTGCTATACTTTGGCTGCGGCATAACACCTCAAATACGGCTTCGCGGCCACGGCCCGAAGCGGGGAGCAGCCATGAAAGCCGTCGTCATGGCCGGTGGCGAGGGCACCCGCCTCAGGCCGCTCACCATCAATCGCCCGAAGCCCATGGTCTCCCTGGTGGACCGCCCGGTGATCCAGCATATCATCGAGCTGCTTAAGTTCCATGGTATCACTGATATTATTATCACCGTTCAGTACCTCGCCAACAATATCCAGGACTACTACGGCGACGGCAGCGGCCACGGTGTGAATATTGTCTACTCGCTGGAGGAGGTGCCGCTCGGCACCGCCGGCAGCGTGAAGAACGCCGAGCATCTGCTCGATGAGCCTTTCCTCGTGCTCTCCGGCGACGCCCTCACCGATTTCAATCTCACCGAGATTATCGCGCACCATGTCGCCACAAAGGCCATGGCCACGATCACGCTCACCCGCGTGCAGAACCCGCTCGACTACGGCCTTGTGATCACGGACGAGGGCGGCAACGTGCGCCAGTTTCTGGAGAAGCCAAGCTGGGGCGAGGTTTTCTCCGACACGGTGAACACGGGCATCTACGTGCTGAACCCCGAGGTGCTAGCCTACATCGAGCGCGGCAAGAACACCGACTGGTCGAAGGATGTCTTTCCGCGTATGCTCCATAAGGGCGATACGCTGCAGGGCTACATCGCCAGCGGCTACTGGACCGACGTGGGCACGATCGAGGAGTACATGCGCGCCTGCGGCGACTATCTCTCCGGCCGCGTGAACCTGCCGCGCATCGGCCACAATATTGGCGGCGATATCTGGGTAGACGGCGACGCCGAGATCGCGCCAGACGCGCAGCTGCACGGCCCGATCTACCTCGGCCACGGCGCGAAGATCAAGGGCGGCGTGATCATCCATGGCCCCTCGGTGATCCGCGACTACACGATCATCGATGCGGGGGCCAACATCGACCGCTCGATCATCTGGCGCAACTCCTATATTGGTGAGCGGGCCGAGCTGCGGGGCGCGATCGTGCTGCGCCAGTCGAATATCCGCCAGCGCGCCACGCTGTTCGAGGGCGTGGTGATCGGCGACGGCGTGCAGATCGGCGCGGGTGCGGTGATCCAGCCCAACGTGAAGATCTGGCCCAGCAAAGAGGTCGACGAGGGCGCCACGGTCTCGGCCAGTATTATCTGGGGCAGCCAGGGCCGCCGCGTGCTGTTCGGGCGCTATGGCGTCACGGGGCTGGTGAACATCGAGATCACGCCCGAGTTCTGCGCAAAGCTGGGCGCGGCCTTTGGCGCAACTCTGCCGCGTGGCGCCACGGTGACGATCAACCGCGACGCGCACTACACGCCGCGTATGCTCAAGCGGGCGATTGTGGCCGGCTTGCCCTCAGCGGGGATCAACGTGTGCGACCTGGAGAGCGTGCCGATCCCGGTCGCGCGCTACTTCACCCAGGCCTCTGGCGCCGTCGGTGGGGTACACGTGCGGCTCTCGCCCTACGATAGCCGCGTGGTGGAGGTGAAGTTCTTCGACGAGCGCGGCCTCGACATCACCACCGCCAACGAGCGCAAGATCGAGAACACCTTCTTCCGCGAGGATTTTCGCCGCGCCTACCTCGACGAGATCGGCCGCATTGCCTACGGCACCAACGTGGAGCGCACCTACACTGATGCGTTCATCAAGGCGCTGCGACCAGACGCGCTCGCGGCGATCGGCAAGAGCTTCCACCTTGTGGTCGACTACGCCAACACCAGCGTCAGCGCGATGCTCTCGCCCACGCTGCGCAAGCATCGCGTCGACGCCGTGGAGCTGAATGTAAACCCCGACGAGAACGCCGTCTTCCAGACCCAGGCCCAATTCGAGGCGGCCATGCAGCGGCTCACGCAGATCACTTCGGTGGTGGGTGCCAACATGGGCGCACGGCTCGACTCTGGCGGTGAGCGGCTGTTTCTGGTGGACGACAAAGGCGCGAGCCTGCCGCCGCTCCAGGCGCTGGCCGCTGTTACCGCCCTGGCCATGCGCGCCAACGGCGGCGGCACTGTGGCCGTGCCTGTTACCGCACCGCTCGCGTTTGAGACGATCGCAGAGCGCTACGGCGGTGCTGTGATTCGCACCAAGGCCACGCTTGGCGCCCTGATGCAGACAGCCTCGCAGCAGCCGGAGCTGCTCATGCTCGGCGACGGCTCGGGCGCCTATATCTTCCCGGCTTTCTTCCCGGCGGCCGACGGCATGTTCGCCCTGATGAAGCTGATGGAGCTGCTCACCGTGACGGAGTCGCGGCTGAGTGATGTGATCGCCGACCTGCCGCCGTACGCGATGGCCCAGAACCGCGTGCCATGCCGCTGGGAGTCGAAGGGCAAGGTGATGCGCATGCTGAACGAGCAGTACGCCGAGCGCTCCGCCCCGCATATCGAAGGGATCAAGATTGAGCTTGGCAGCGAGTGGGTGCTGATCCTGCCCGACCCCGACGCCCCCTTCTTCCAGGTGATCGCCGAGGGCAGCAGCGACGAGCACGCCCGTGTGCTGGTGGAGAAGTACACCGGCCTGGTGACGTCGCTCCAGTAGGGGACAAGGCTGTGATCAGGCGCCGTCAAGCTCCTCCAGGCCCACAGCCATAAGGTAGCCACGGGCGCGCTCGGTGAGCGGGTAGCGGTTCACCAGCTGCCAGAAGCGCGGGCCGTGGTTCGCCTCCACCAGATGGGCGAGCTCGTGCACCACGACGTATTCCAGCACGAAGGGCGGCATGCTGGCGAGGCGATGCGAGATGCGGATGCTGCGATCAGCGGGGGTGCAGCTGCCGAAGCGCTTGTTCTGCTGAGCCGACCAGGTGAGGCTGGCCCAGGTGAGCGAGCCGCCGAAGTAGCGCCGGTTGAGCTGCGCGGCGAGCTGCTGGAGCTGGGCGTCGTCGAGCTCGTGGCGCTGGGCGCGGCGCTCCAGGCGGGCGGCAAGTTTAGCGATAATCGGCTGGAGCTCGGCGTCGGAGAGATGGGCGGGCGCCGTGATCTCCAGGGCGTCGCCGACGCGGCGGGCGCTCACCGTCTTTGCGCGCCGGTCGCTGCGGGTAATGCGAATCTCCACTGCGGGGCTCCTGATGGCTGGCGGGCGACAGAGAGATAGTATAACGCGCCGGGCAGGCTGTCCACAGATGACGCCGATTTCCGGCCCATTTTCCGTCATGTAGGCCTCATGCCGATAGCCTCCTATCGACCCCTAATCTGCGTCATCTGCGTCATCTGCGGATGATGCTCTAGTGGCTCTGTTGTGTCCTATCATACCGACTGTAACACTCTGGGCAGCGCTTACGTATCATAGGCGTGTACCGGTTTGACCGGAGGTGTGTATGAATTGTCCCTCATGCGGCGTCGCCCTTCCCGCCGACGCCCGCTTCTGTATCGAGTGTGGCTTCGAGCTGCCGCGCCCTGCGAGCACCGGCGCAACCATGGCGCTGCCGCGTGTGGCGGCGGGGGCCGTGGCCTGCCCCGCGTGCGGCGCCGGTAGCCCCGAGGGCGCCGACTACTGCGTGCGCTGCGGGCGCCGCCTGGCCGACCAGGTGCCTGCCACGCTGCCAACCCCGCCGGCCCCGCCCGTGCTGGCGCGCCCGCAGCTGCGCCAACCCCGCCCCACGCCGCAGTTTGCGCCCGTGGCGCCCAGCCGGGCGCGCTGGCCACGTCTGAAGCACCTAAGCAGCGCCGTGTTGATCATCGGAATAGGGCTAATCCTGCTGCTGAAGATCCCTTTCTGGCCGACGATCTTGATTGTGTGCGGTCTGAGCTCATTCCTCAGCGCGGCAGGGCGCGGGCGCATGGGCGGCGGGCTGCGCAGCGCCATCTGGCTCTTCGGGCTCACCTTCCTCTTCAGCGTGCCGCGTCTCTTTGTGCCCGGCATGATCGCCCTCGTGGGCCTGAGCATCATCCTCAACTTGGGCCGCTGGCGCATGCGCGGGCCGTAGCCGCTCCCCTTGACAGATGACCCACGGTCATTTAATATAATGAGCCGTGGCCAGCAAGGGAGCACAAGCGTGACACTGCCAACCAAACAACGGGCGCGCAGCGCGGCCGACAAGCAGCAGCGCCGCGCGCAGATCCTGGCGACGGCGCTTGCGATGTGGGACGATCATAGCTTTGCAAGCTTCGCCATGGCCGAGGTGGCCGCCCGCAGCGGCCTGGCCAAGGGCACGCTCTACCTCTATTTTCAGACCAAAGAGGAGCTGCTGCTCGCGCTGCTGGAGGGCCTGCTCGTTGGCTGGTTCGACGCCCTCGACGCCGGGCTGGCCGAGGCAGGCCCCTGGGATGTCGAGCGCGTGGCAGGCTTGCTCTGCGCGGTGCTCGACGAGCGACCCGCCCTCACGCGGTTGCTGCCGCTCGCCGCAACCATCTTTGAGCACAACATCCCGCTTGAGAGCGCGCGGGCCTACAAAGAGCTGCTGCTAGATCGCTCCGCGCGCAGCGCAGCGGGCCTTGAGCGCTGCCTCCCTTTTCTTGCACCCGGCGAGGGCATCTGGCTGCTATTGCAGCTCTACGCCCTGATCGTGGGTCTGGGGCAGATGGCCGACCCTGCGCCGATGGCGCGGCAGCTACTGGATGAGGAGCGGCTGGCCCCGCTGCGGGTTGCCTTCGGCCCGGCCTTTCGCCGCTGCATCACCACGCTGCTTTACGGCATGCAGGCGGGGAGATAGCCGGTGGACGGTGGACGGTGGACGGTGGACGGTGGACGGTGGACGGTG
>JAYUYB010000182.1:0-5018 GCA_043752655.1 Chloroflexota bacterium | reverse complement strand
TGGACGGTAGGCGCGGCACCGTCCACTGTCCATCGTCCACCGTCCTGAGCTACCCGCGCTGATCGATATGGGCGCGCAGCAGCCAGGCCATCTTCTCGTGCTGCTCCATAAGCGTGGTGAGATAGTCGCTGGTCCCCATGTCGTCGTACTGCTCGTCGCAGGCGCGCAGGTCGCGGCGCAAGTGGCGAATAATCGCCTCGTGGTCGGAAACCAGCTGCGCGATCATCGTGCGGTCGCCTGGCAGCTCGCCGGGGCGCTCGGCCAGCGTGGCCAGCTGGATGAACTCGGCCATGGTGCCGGGGGCGTCCGCGCCGATCATACGGATGCGCTCAGCGATGTCGTCGATGTCGGTGGCGAGACCCTCGTACTGCTGCTGGAAGAGCGCGTGCAGCGGCCCAAAGCTCATCCCGACGAGGTTCCAGTGGTAGTTGCGCAGCCGCACGTAGAGCACATGCTCGTCGGCGAGCAGGCGGCTTAAGAGCGCCACCACGCCCTGCGTATTCTGCGCGCTGATCCCGAGATCGGGCGTCGCACCTGTAGCCGTCCCCTGTCCGCCTGATTTTGTGGTCTTCATCGCTTTTTCCTTTCATGCCTGGCCGAAGCTGCGGCCCGGTTAGCATCACGATACCAGAAAACACGCTCACGATCAACGGGACTGCGGCTACCTAGGGCTACGTCATGGTCGGCGCGGTTGCCAGCACCCGGCGGTTAAAACCGCCGCGGCCGGGCCTGCGGCCGCGCGTCGGCCTGCGCCGACGCCTCCGGTCTCATCCGCGCAGACGTTCACACGCCCGCCTGCCGACCATGATGTAGCCCTACGGTCTACCCCTCACGCGCCCAGGCGCCTGCGGGCTCGGGCTCGGGCAGCGCGGCAGGCTCGGGTGCGGCCTCGGGCTCGGGTTCAGCCTGCGGTGGCAAGGCCAGCCAGATCGCAAAGGTGCTGCCACGGCCAGGGATGCTCGCCACGGTGGCGTGGCCGCCGTGGGCCTCGGCCACGCGCTTGACGATCGAGAGCCCCAGGCCCGCGCCGCCGCTGTGCCGCGAGCGCGAGCGATCTGCGCGGTAGAAGCGGTCAAAGACGTGCGGCAGATCGTCCTCGCCGATGCCCACGCCCGTGTCGGAGACCGTGAGCAGCGCGTAGCCGTCCTGCTGCTCCAGCCCGAGCGTTACGTACCCCTCGGGGGGCGTGTACTGCAGCGCGTTGATGCCAAGGTTCAGTAGGGCCTGCTTGAGCCGGTCGCGGTCGCCCAGCACCGTCACCTGGTCCTCGGCGCCGATGCGTAGCTGCACACCCTCGGCGAGCGGCCGCAGCTCGCGAAAGACCTCGAGGATCAGCGTGTCGAGCTCCACCGGCTCGTTACGAATCTCTACGCGTGAGTCGCTCTGGGCCAGCAGCAGCAGGTCGTTGGTCATGCGGATCAGGCGGCCAGTCTCGCGGCGCATATCCGTCACAGCCTCGGCGGCGAGCTCCGGGTTCCTGAGACCGCCCCGGTCGAGCACCTCCAGGTTGCCCTGCATGGCGGCGAGGGGCGTGCGCAGCTCGTGGCTCACATCGGCCACAAAGCGGCGCTGCGTCGTGAACAAGGCCTCCACGCGGGCCAGCAGCTCGTTGATCGTCACTGTAAGCCGGTACAGCTCGTCCTGATGCGGGGGGACGGGCACGCGCTGCCCAAGATCCTCGGCCCGCACAATCCCCTGCGCGGTGAGGGTTATCTGGTCGATCGGATGGAGTGCGCGGCTGGAAAGCACGGTGGCGCCGGCGGCCGTGATCAGCAAGGCGATGGCGCCGCCGCCGAGCAAGATCAAGGTGAGTGTGCTCAGGATGATGTCGACATCTTTGAGCGGGCGTGAGATCTGGAGGTAGCCAAACACACGGTTGTTGTTTGCCAGCACCAGCGGCGTGATGCGCGAGACCATGCGCAGTCCGTTGAACTCACGCATAACCGTGATGCCGCTTTCCACATCGTCGGGGCCGAGCTCGGCAGCGCCGGGTGGCAGCGGGATCTCGCGCCCATCGAGGTTGGGCGTGCTGTTGAGCAGATCGCCATCGGTGTTGAAGACCTGAGCGCCCAGGTTGGGGTTGTTGAAGATCTTGATGAACTCGCTGCGCAGGTACGCGCTCAGCTCGCCATCCGCCGTGCGGATCGGCTCGAGGCCGCCCGCGTTGAAGATCGCCCGCACCTGGCGCGTGGCAGCCGACAGATCGCGCTCGACACCGGCCAGCAGCGCCTGGCGCACCGAGAAGTAAGTGCCGCAGCCAAGCAGCAGCAGGGCCAGGGCGAAGAAGCCGGTGTAGGTTAGAGTGAGGCGTGCGCGAAACGACATCATAAGGGTACAGGGTACAGGGTACAGGGGACAGGGTACAGGGTACAGAGTACAGGGGACAGGGTACAGGGGACAGGGTACAGGGGGCCGAAGCGCGCTCGCGTTGCTCGCGCAAGGGCACCGAGCGCGTGTCCGGCCCTGTGCCCTGTCCCCTGTGCCCTGTACCCTTGGCTCACGGCTTCACTCCATCAAGCAGCGCTTCGGCGGCGGCGTAGGGGCTCTGCTCGCGGGCTACGATGCGGGCCACAAGCGCCGCCCAGGCGGGGCCGCGCAGGCGCTCGACGGCCAGCTCCTGCACGGCGGCGGCCAGCTCGCGCTCGGCGGCGGCTAGCTCGCGCTTGGCGGCGTGCTCGCCCTGGCGCAGATGGGCGGCGTGGCGCGCCACCGCGTCGATGATCGCGTCGCCGCCCTCGCCGGCAGTCGCGATGGCGGTGAGCACGGGCGGCTCCCAGGCGTCGGGGCGATACTCGCCGAGGTGGAGCATGGCCCGCAGCTGGCGCACCGTCCGGTCGGCACCCTCGCGGTCGGCCTTGTTCACCACGAAGAGATCGGCGATCTCCAGCATACCGGCCTTGATGCTCTGCACATCGTCGCCCATGCCGGGCACCTCCACAACAATGGTGGTGTGTGCGGCGCCGGCAATCTCTACCTCGCCTTGGCCGGCGCCAACTGTCTCGATCAGCACCAGCTGGAAGCCGGCCGCGTCCAGCAGAGTGGCGGCGTCGGCGGTGGCGCGGGCCAGGCCGCCGAGCCGGCCGCGGCTGGCCATGCTGCGGATGAAGACGCCAGGGTCGCCGCCTAACGCCTGCATGCGGATGCGGTCGCCCAGCACTGCGCCGCCCGTGAATGGCGAGCTGGGGTCCACAGCGATAATGCCGACACTCACGCCGCGCGCGCGCCAGGCCTGGGCCAGCAGCGTAACGAGCGTGCTTTTGCCGGCGCCAGGCGGCCCGGTGACGCCCACAATCTGAGCGGCGCCCGCGTGCGGAAAGGCCTCCGCGAGCAGCGTGCGGGCTGTGGGGCCGCCCTGCTCCACGTACGAGATGGCGCGAGCGAGGGCGCGCCGGTCGCCGCCGCGCATGCGCGCGATGAGATCCTGCTGGTTCACGGCTAGTCTCGCGCCACGCCAGCGTTAGCCTGGATATACTTGATAATATCGTGGGTGGAGGAGCCGGGGCCAAACACCTCGCTCACGCCGTGCTCGGCCTTCAGGGTGGCCGCATCGTCGTCGGAGATAATCCCGCCGGCCAGCACTAGCACATCGTCCATCTGCTGCGCCTTAAGCAGCAGCATGATCTTGGGCAGCAGCGTCATGTGGGCGCCGGAGAGGATCGACAGGCCGATCACGTCTACATCTTCCTGAAGCGCGGCCTCGACGATCATTTGGGCAGACTGCTGGAGGCCGGTGTAGATCACCTCCATGCCAGCGTCGCGCAGGGCGCGGGCGATCACCTTGGCCCCACGGTCGTGGCCGTCGAGGCCCGGTTTGGCCACCAGCACCCGGATCGGTCGCTCCATCAGACCCTCCTCACACTAACCCTGGCCGATGCGCAGATTATACCATTCCAGCACCACTATTTACACAATCTCAATAAACTTGGGCCTAGCCGGGCGCGTTGTTCTCCTATATAATTGGAAATATGCCTACCCAGCGCCAACATCAACTGTAAAGAGATACTCGCACATACGTTCGAGGAACGCGCATGAGTGCCCGCCGCATCACCCTGTCCGTGCTGGTTATCACGCTGCTTGTCGTATCTGGCGCCCTGTGGTCGTACACGGCCGAGGCGCGCAACCCAGGCGCCGACTTCGCCGCGCCAATGAGTGCGAGCGAGGCGCGGGTGGCAGTCGCCGAGGCCCAGGCCCGCGAGGAGCGCGTGCGTGCGGCGGCCCAGCAGCTTGGGGCGGTGAACCCGCAGCTGCTGCCGCTGATGCAGACGATCTACTTCCCCGCGACCGGCCACCACCTGAGCAACCGCAGCGGCTTCCTGAACCACTGGCGCGCCAACGGCCAGCTGCATGTCTTTGGCTACCCGATCACCGAGGAGTTCGTGGAGGGCGGGCGGATCGTGCAGTACTTCGAGCGGGCGCGCTTTGAGTATCACCCCGAGCTTGCTGGCAGCGACGCGCAGGTGCAGCTCGGCCTGCTGGGCCGCGAGATGCTCGCCATCCAGGGCATGCCCGGCGGCATCGACGACCCGCAGAACGGCAGCTACTACTTCCCCGAGACGCGCCACACGCTCTGGGGCGAGTTCCGCACCTTCTGGCAGAAGCACGGCGGCCTGCCCGCGTTTGGCTACCCGCTCAGCGAGACAGTAGACGAGGACGGGCGCAGCGTGCAGTATTTCGAGCGCGCCAAGCTAGTCTATTACCCCGAAGATCTGGCCCCCTTCTTCCAGGGCATGCAGTCGGCCAACGGCTTTGACCTGGACACGCTCTTCCAGGTGCAGCTCAGCGATCTCGGCCGCCAGGTCGCCCTGCAACGCGGGCTGAACACAGCTGCCGCCAGCCAGCTGCCCGCCACGCTCACGTGGGACCCGGCGATCTGGGAGCGGCGCATCGAGGTGAATCTGAGCGAGCAGTGGCTCAGCGCCTACGAGGGCGACCTGCTGGTGTTCCGCGCGCCTGTGGCCACCGGCCGTGACGGCTTCAATACGCCGGTCGGCGAGTACGCGATTTATACCAAGTACGAT
>JAYUYB010000181.1:0-1907 GCA_043752655.1 Chloroflexota bacterium | reverse complement strand
GTCCGGCTATCGGCTATCGGCTATCGTCCCTGCCAGCTATGCTTCGTCGCTGCGTTCGCGGCAAGCAAGGAACCATGCGAGTTTTGTACTGCATCCCGCGCTACGATGGCGCAGCGATGGGCAACCGCATTCACACCGAGGTGATCGCTGCCTGGCGGCTCCAAGGCGTTGAGGCCGAGGTGCTCGCCCTCGCTGCCGGGATCACCGCTCGCACCACCACGGTGGAGGAGGGTGTCACTGTGCATCGCCTCCCGGTGAGCGCCACACTCCCCCTCAAGCTCGCCAACCGCGCCGTCGCTGCGCTGCTGCCCTACCCCTACCTCGCCGGCGCTGTTGTTCATTACCGCCGCCTGCTTGCCGAGCGCTCCTACGATCTCGCCCATATCGAGACGGCCTTCCCCCTTGGTCTGGTCGCCGCCCTGTCCCCACGCCAGCACTCGCCCCCCCTGGCGATCACGCTCCCCGGCGCCGACATTATGGCCGAGCCCGAGTACGACTACGGCTATGGGCGCTTCCGCGCCGTGCGTGCCCTGCTCCCTTGGATCTTCCGGCGCGCCGCCGTCCTGCGCGCCGACTCGCCCCAGATCAAGGAGCTTGCGGTGCGCCTCGGCGCGAACCCGCGTAAAGTCGTCGCCATCCCCTACAACATCACCACCGATAGCTTCCCGCCCCCCGGTGATCTCGCCGCCTTCCGCAGCCGCAGCCGCGCCACCGTGATCGAGCGCCACAGGCTCGACCCCCAGCGCCCCATTGTGGTCAGCCTGAACCGGCTGCACCCCTTCAAAGGCATCGCCTACCTGGTAGACGCTATGCCGCTCATACGCGCGCTCGGCGTCCGTCCCCAGCTGCTGATCGTCGGCCCCAGCCGCTCCACCCCCCGCTTTGGTGATTACGGCGCGTATCTGCGCCGCCGCGCCGAGGCGCACGGCGTGGCCGATGATGTGGTCTTCACCGGCGGCATCCCCCACAGCGAGGCGATGAGCTACCTCGCGGCCGCCGATCTGGTTGTGGTGCCCTCGGTGGCTGAGTCGTTCAGCCGCGTAGTGGTGGAGGGCGCCGCCGTCGGCACGCCCGCCGTCGTTACCCGCACCACCGGTGTAAGCGACTACGTCGCCGCCCATGCGGCGGGCCTTCTGGTGGATCCCCGCTCCGGCGCGGCCATCGCCGAGGCCCTGCACACGCTGCTCACCGACCGGGATGGCTGGGAGGCTGCCAGCCGCAATGCGGTGGCGATGGCGCCCGCTTTCACCTCGGATCGGATCGCGAATTACCTGCTGCGGCTCTATCGCGCAGCCCTTGGGTTACCTGTTGCCGCCGCAGAAATGTTGCGTTGACAGGACTGGCGAACACGAGTAACATACGCGTCCCCTTCGAGGGTCGTGCCCGGCGCATCCGCCCCACGCAGTTCTATCTGTGACACACTCGTCACTGTCCCTCGCCGGGCGCACAATGTTGAGAGGAGCACCGAGACCATGAAGCGATATCGGACATCAACCGTCGTGAGCGGCATCGTCGGCATTGCTGCCGCCGCAGCCCTGGGGCTGGCGCTGTGGCAGGCGCCGCGCGGCGTGGCCCAGGAGCAGCAGCCCATCCTGGAGTATCCTGCCTATCCGCCTACGCCCACGATCGGCGCCAACCCCCAGCCTGAGGCCAGCCTCCAGGGCACGCCTCTGCTTAGCGCCACCTTTGACGACCCCGCCGCCCTCGCCAGCTGGGAGGTCGTCGACTTCGACTTTGTGCTAGACGAGAGCCGCGCCGTCTGGGGCGTAGAGGAGGGCCGCCTGGCCCAGCAGAATACCGCCGCCGCGGGTAATCCCTCGATCCAGGAGACCGCCGCCCTCACCGGCGCGGCGGACTGGGCCGACTACACCGCGCAGGTGAGCTTCTACGACCTCGACAACGGCACG
>JAYUYB010000180.1:0-1909 GCA_043752655.1 Chloroflexota bacterium | reverse complement strand
GGATCGCCGGGCAATGCTGGCCGGGCTGTTCGGCTGCGACCAGGCAGAGATCGCTGTGGTGACGCCAGGGGTGGATCTGGCTGGCTTCCTCAAGCTGGAGCCAGAGACGCTTGAGCTTGTCGCTCGCCTGGCGCTGCTCGATGCCGACCCGCTGCTGCTGCTGCCCGCCCGAATCACCAGGCGCAAAAACATCGAGCTTGCTGTGACGGTCATCGGCGCGCTGCGGCGCCTGGGGCGCGACGCGCGGCTGGTGGTGACGGGGCCGCCGGGGCCGCATAACCCGGCCAACGCCGCCTACCTGGCCGAGCTCCTGGCGCTGCGAGCGGCGTCGGGCGCGGGGGCGGGGGCGATCTTCCTGTACGAGAGCTTCACGGATGAGGCGGGCCAGCCGCGCCCTGTGTCCGACGCGATGCTGGCCGACCTGTTCCGCCTGGCGGACGGGCTGCTCTTCCCGAGCCGCTACGAGGGCTTCGGCATCCCCGCCCTGGAAGCTGGGCTCAGCGGCATCCCGATCTTCTGTAGCGATATCCCGCCGCTGCGGGCCACCCTCGGCAATGCTGCCGTCTACTTCGGGCCGGACGACCCGCCCGAGCTGATTGCGGAGCGCATCGTGGCGACCCTAGACGCGGATCAGCGCCACCTGCTGCGGCGCACGGTCCGCACGAGCTACACCTGGGAGGCGATCTATCGCCGGGAGATCGTCCCGCTGCTGGTAGATCCACAAAGTACAAGGGTCCCCAATGACACAACTACCTGAGCGCAACACGTCCAGTGAGTATATCGTGCTGCTGCCGGCCCGCGAGCCAGAGAAGATCCGCCTGATGCTGCCCCTGGCGGCGGCTATCGCACGCCATCAGGGCGGCCGGGTGGTGGTGGTCGGCGTGGTGGAGGTGCCCGCCGACCAGCCGCTCAGCGACGGCATGCTGGAGACGCGCCGCGTCCGCGCCGACTTCGACGCGGCTGTGAACGAGAGCGAGGCGGGCACGCCGGTGCGCGGCGTGATCACCGTCGCCCACGACCTGACCGACGGCATCCGCACGGCGGTCGAGGAGCAGGGTGCAAACCTGGTTTTACTAGGCTGGCAGGCCGAGCAGTCGTCGTCGGAGCGCCTGTTCGGCCCGCCCATCGACAGCCTGCTGCGCCAGCCGCCCTGCGACGTGGTGGTGGTGCGCCTGCGCGCTGGTGCCCCCTGGCGGCGCGCGCTGCTGCCGGTGCGCGGCGGCCCCCACACCCAGCTCGCCTGCGACGTGGCCCTGGCCCTCGCCGAGCAGCACGACGCCTCCATCAGCGTGCTCTACGCCGCCAACCCGCGCCTGCCGGACAACGCCGCCGTGCGCGAGAGCCTCCAGGCGCTGCGCACCATGCCCCGCGTTACGCGCTGGCTGGAGCGCACCATCCCCGCCGAGCAGGCCATCCTCGCCGAGGCGCCCGACCACGAGGCGATTATTATCGGCGTCACTGGCCGGCGCGGCGACCCCGAGGCGCCCATCGGCCCGCTCGCCGACCGCATCCTGCGCAACGCCGACACCACCGTGGTGCTGGTGCGCCACCGCATGGCCCAGGCCGAGGAGCAGGCCCAGCAGATCTGGCAGCAGCAGCGCGACCTCTCGGCCACCGTGGATCGCTGGTTCGCCGAGAATACCTTCAGCTCCACCGAGTACGACGACTTGCAGCGCCTGCTCGCGCTCAAGCAGCAGCAGGGTGTGACGATCAGCCTGGCGCTGCCGACGCTCAACGAGGAGGAGACGATCGGCGACATCCTTGGCCAGCTGATGGAGCAGCTCGTCGCCAAGGTGCCGCTGCTCGACGAGGTGGTGCTGATCGACAGCGGCTCGCACGATCGCACCCGCGAGATCGCCGCCGCGCACGGCGTGCCGGTCTCGATCCACCAGGAGATCTTGCCGCAGTA
>JAYUYB010000179.1:0-1909 GCA_043752655.1 Chloroflexota bacterium | reverse complement strand
TCTCCGCGTCAATTACGCCGCTGCACCGCCTGCGAGAGCACCACCAGGCCGATCGAGAAGATCAGCATGAGCGTAGAGATGGCGTTGATCTCGGGCGTTACCGCGCGTCGCACCTTGTTATAGACCTCTACTGGCAACAGCGAGGTGCCGGGGCCGGAGAGGAAGAGCGAGATGATAAAATCGTCCAGCGAGAGCGTAAAAGCAAGCAGCGCGCCGCCGATAATGCCCGGCAGGATCAGCGGGAAGGTGATGCGCCAAAATGTGTTCCACGCATTCGCCCCCAGGTCGGCTGCCGCCTCCTCCAGCCGCAGGTCGAAGTTCTTCAGGCTGGTACGCACCACCACCACCACAAACGAGATGCTAAACGCGATGTGCGCGATGATCACGGTGGTGAGGTTGCGCCGCAATATCTGCCCCGTAATGCGCTGGAAGAGCTCGAAGGCGAAGGCCGAGAAGGCCAGCAAGGCCACGGCCATCACGATCTCGGGGATCACAATCGGCAGGTAGAGCAGGCCGTCGGTGGCGTTGCGCCCACGAAAGCGGTAGCGCTCCAGCGCCAGGGCCAGCAGTGTGCCCAGGATCGTCGAGACCACAGTGGAGACAAAGGCCACGTAGAGCGTGTTCCCGGCCGCGCCCATCAGACGCTCGTTGGCGAACAGGCGCGTGTACCACTCCAGCGTGAAGCCTGTCCAGCGCACGCCGAACTCGTCGCTGGTGAACGAGAAGATCACCAGGATGGCGATCGGCACATACAGGAACAGGTACATCACCACGGCGTGCGTGGTAAGGCTGAACCCGCCCCAGCTGAGCCGGCCCCGCTCGACGGTGGGCTTTGCCGTCCGGACGGCTGCCTGCGACGTGGCCTCTGCGCTCATCGGTCCTCCTCGCTGGTGGTACGAAAGTAGAGCAAGATCAGCACCAGCAGTACTAGCATCATGGCCATCGCCATGGCCGACCCGAGCGGCCAATTGGGCGGGTTCGAGCGCAGAAAGAGCCGCTGGATCAGGTTGCCCAGGTAATCAACCTTGGCGCCGCCCAGCAGCTCGCTCACCACAAACTGGCCGAGCGTGGGGATGAACACCAGCACCGAGCCGGCGGCGATGCCCGGCATGGTCATTGGGAGCATCACGCGCAGAAAGCCCCGCCAGCGACTCGCCCCAAGGTCGGCGGCGGCCTCTAGCAGCGTGAAGTCGAAGCGGTCGATGGCGGCGTAGAGCGGCAGCACCATAAACGGCAGCTCGCCATAGACCAGGCCGAGCAGGGTGGCGCCCTCGGTGTTCAGCAGGTTCAGCTGGGGCAGGCCAAGGCTGCTCAGCGCGCTGTTGATCAGGCCGTTGTTCGAGAGGATAATCTGCCAGGCGTAGATGCGGACAAGAAAGTTCGTCCAGAACGGGATGAGGATCAAGAAGAGCAGCGGGGTGCGCCAGCGGGCGGGCTGCCGCACAATGAAGAGCGCCAGCGGATAGCCAAGCAGCAGGCAGGCCAGCGTGGTTATCACGCTCACCCAGATCGAGCGCAGGTAGGCGTTGACATAAACCGAGCGCGTGAAGAGCGTGGTGTACTGCTCGAGCGTGAACTGCCAGACAATATTCCCGCGCGGCCCGTTGGTCATAAAGCTGTAGATCAGGATGATCAGCAGGGGCAGGGCGAAGAAGAGCACCAGCCAGAGCAGGCCAGGCGAGAGCAGCAGCATAAGGTTGCGCCGCTCACGCCGCTGCCGCTCACGCTCCAGGGTGTTAAGAGCCATTGGGCACTCCTACTCGGTGAGCACAAGCGCGTTATCGGGCGGGCAGACAAGCACGGCGGGCTCGCCGGGCTGCCAGTAGGCGTCGCGGTCGAGCGTGCTGAACGTGTTCTGCTCCCAAACATCCAGCGTGCGCTGCGGGTTGAGCCGCACCGTCACGCGCGT
>JAYUYB010000178.1:0-5026 GCA_043752655.1 Chloroflexota bacterium | reverse complement strand
TCCTTGCGGCACAGCAGCAGGTTCATAAAGCGCTGGTAGTTCTGGAACGAGAGCGCGTCGGTGGCGTAGCGGATGATCAGCCAGAGCGCGACGTCGTCGGTCAGCTCGACGTTGCTGCGCCGTAGCGCGACTGTGCCCAGGAAGCCATCGCCGCCGGTCTCGTCTCTCTCGCGTACGACATCGGCGCCGCCGCGGGGTTCAGCGATGCGGGCGTTGAGTGCGGCGAGCGACGGGCGCGGCAGAATGGTGAGCGGCGCGGCAGCGCGCTCGGCGACCGAGCGACGGTTGCCGGTACGGGTATAGAGCGTCGCGCTGAGCTCGAAGTTTTGCGCCGGGACGTTGGTGAATAAGGCGAAGATCTCCGACTTGTTAGGCTCGCCGATGATCGTGGCGCCGTCGGGCAGCTCCCAGGCGTACTCGTAGCTGCCTGCGGTGTCTGGCTCGACGACCAGGCGCACTGGCTCGTCGGCGAACGAGACGTCGATCGGCTGTCGCGCTGCGTCGCCAGCCCGGTAGATGTTGAGGGTTGCCATTGTGTCCTTTTCCTATCACGAGCGCGATATGACCGCGCCAGGCGTGCGCGTAGCACGCCGCGTCGGCTGTGTCGCGCAGATCTCAGAACGGTCTAGTGTGCTGCGAAGCGCCCAACTCGTTAGCAGGCCGGCCAGCAACTGGCTCTCGGCCTCAGGGCTGATCCGCCCATCGGCGCGAGCCTGGCCGATCACGGCGAACACCAGTGACGGTGACGCCTGCGCCATGATGTGGGCGCGCCCACGCCACGCGCGCCAGCTTTCGCGCAGGCTGGCGGGCTGGCATGCATCCACCGCCAGCGTCTCGCCCAGCGAGCGTCCGCGCAGCGCCGCCGGGCGGTGGTTGACCAGCAGCGCCACGAACCCCGGCATGCTGGCCTCCAGATCGGCCACAAGCTGCCGACGCGGCGCGTCCAGGCCGTCGAGCGGGTAGAACGACTGCCACAGCTGCGCCAGCGCGTCCCATTGCGGGTCGGGGTAGAGCGCCTTGCCGATCGCGCAGCTCAGGCGCACGCGCACCCACGGTGCAGGGTGCGGGTCGTTGAGGTCGAGGCGGAAGACGAAGACGCGCGGCAGGCTTACCACAGCGAGCAGGCCGAGCGTCGCGCTGACGCCCACGCGCCCCACCGCCCAGAAATCGGCGACGATCTCGGAGATCCAGCGATCCCAGTAGCGCCAGGGCAGCTGCTGGCGCGGCGGGCCGCTCCAGAACCCACGCAGCACCGGCCGCAGCGAGGGCAGCAGGTCGAGTAGCTCGGCGGCCTGGTGCCCTACCTCATGCACTAGCGACGAGGCGATGCCGCTGCCGACCATGCGTTCGCGCGGCACGCGGATTACCGCCACCGGGTTCTCGCCGCCGCCTGGCAGACGCGTGCGCGCGCGCCGGATCGCCGCGCCGTGGCCGCGGTCGAGGTAGCAGGCCACCGGCGGCGCGTCGTAGTAACCGGGCAGCGCCAGCGCATCGGCGGCCACCGCGTCGAGCCCCGAAAGCCAGACGCCGTTCTGGCGTTCGCTGCGCTGGGTGACGACATCCGCGAAGATATCGAACTGTGCCAGCATCGCGTTGAAGCGCAGGCGCACAAAGGTGAAGCGCCGCTGCACCTCTGCGGGCGTGGCATGTATGGCCATCGGGCTGCGTAGCCAGGCCAGGTAGCCGCCAACAAGCTGCCGTAGCGTGCGCCGCCCGTGCATAAGGTAGCGCTCGATCGCCACCTGCGCGTCCACGCTGAGGTTCGCCGCCGGCACCATCGTCTCGCTCAGGGCGAACGACTGCACGCGTTCCAGGCGAGTGAGGAGCGCGCGCGCCTCTTGTTCCAGCATTGTGCGCGCCCAGTCGGCTGTGGCCATAGCCTTAGATCCCGTAGATGATGAGCTTGTTGCCACGCCGCATCCACACGCCACGGTTACGGCGCCGCGGCATGCCGTTCAGCTGCGGCCCCGCGCTGGGGCTGATCAGTCCAGGCGCGTGCTGCTGCGCCGCAGCTTGCAAAGCGGCCTGCACGGTGGCCTGCGGGTTCGCCGAGGGCGGCATCGTCGCGGCCTGCTTGACGGCCTCGCCCCCCAGGCGCACGATCCGACGTGCCACCTCGAACTCCTGGTCTTCGCCGCTCATGCCCTCCAGCTCCAGCCCAAACATCGAGCCGGCCGCAGATCCAAGCTGACCGCCAAGCATCGTGCCGATGCCGGGTGCGACCATCGAGCCCAGCGCGCCGCCGAGCATCGGCAGCGCCTTGCCCGCAACGCTCTTGAACGCGCCACCGAGCATTCGACCAATCGGCGACTTGAGCGCGCCGCCAACGGCACGGCTGGCCCGCTTCAGCAGTTTGCCGATGAACTGGTCCAGCTCGGCCTCGTTGCTAACCTCCAGCAGCTCGGCCGCCAGCTCCATCTCGTCGGCCTCGTTGAAGATACCCTCGGCCTCGCCGTAGTACTCGCCCTCGCCCTCGGCCTCGCCGTAGTATTCGCCCTCGCCCTCGGCCTCGCCGTAGTACTCGCCCATCTCGAAGCCATTGCTCTCGTACTGGTACTCGTGCTGGGTTCGATCCATGTCATGCACAGGAGCCTCCTTGTAGCTTGCACCGCTTGACACACTGCTCAATGACTAGCTATAAGGGCGAAGCGCGTGCCAGCACGGGAGGTCAATGGCGATTCGAGGCATTGGGAAGCCATGATATTTGTTCATTGGCGCGGCGGTGGCAGCAGCGATCCTGGTGCTGTGTCGCCAAAGCCTGCATATGGCGAAGCGCGCTTCGGCCAGCGCGGGGGCTGGCGATGCAAAACGAAGTGCGCTTCAGACTATCGCGCCGGGGCGGCGGGTGCTACAATCGGGGCACCGCTGTGTATAAAAATAATGCTTCAGGAGATAGGCTGATGCCAAGGCTTACGCTAACAGCGCGGCCCGAGATGCGCGCCACACCTGCCTTGCTGAACCTCGCACGCCTGCTCGCGCTGCCGAGTACGCAACTCTACCAGGCGGTGCAGGCTGAGCTGGAGTGCAACCCGGCGCTGGAAGAAGTCGAGCTGGATCACATGCGCTGCGGGCGCTGTGGCGGGCCGAGGCTCGCGCAGGTCTGTTTGCGTTGCACCAGCGAGGCCGTGGGGGGGCAGCAGGCCGATTGGGCGTCTGCGGCCGAGCAGCGTATGCTGCTGGTAGCGGCGCCGCGCAGCCCTGCCGATGCGCTGCTTGAGGATCTGCGCGCAGCCCTGCCCGGTAGCGAGCATAGCATCGCGCGGACACTGGTTGGCAGTTTGGACGAGCACGGACTGCTGGTAGACGAGCCGCGCGCACTGGCGCGCACGCTGGGCGTCGACGTGGCGCGCGTTCAGAGCGTGCTACGGCAGCTGCGGCAGCTTGGCCCGCCCGGCATCGCGGCCCGCTCTGTGCGCGACTGCCTGCTTGCTCAGATCGACGCGCTCGCGGAGACCGGCACAGAGTGCCCACACGCGCGCGCAATCGTCGCGCGGCACCTCGAAGACCTCGGCAGGCACCGCTACCAGATTATCGCCCAGCAGCTGCGCAGTTCCACCGCCGAGGTTGCCGCAGCCCACGAGTTCATACAGCGCACGCTATGGCCCTACCCCCTGCAAGGCGAGACGAGCGACGGGCGCACGCCCGATCTGCGGCTTTACCGTGCCCCAGACATTATGTTTGATTGGTGCGACGATGCGATCACCGTCGAGGTGGCGGCAGGAACGATGGTGCTGCGCCCAAGCCCGCTCTACGAGGGGCTTGGCGGCCGCGCGGCCACGCTCGATGCCGACGAACGGGCGCACGTGCAGCACTATCTTGGCCGCGCACGGATGTTCCTTCGCAACCTGCGACAGCGCGCCCACACGCTGCTGCGCGTTGGTCAGGCGCTCGCGGCGCGGCAAGACGCGTTTCTGCGCCACGGCGTTCGCCAGCTCGTGCCACTTAGCCGGCTCCAAATAGCGCATGATCTTCACTTGCACGAGTCCACGGTCTGCCGGGCTGTCACCGACAAGGCTGCCCGGCTGCCAAGCCGCGAGCTGTGGGCGATGGACGCCTTCTTCGCTGCCGCGCGCCCAGTGCAAGCCGTGCTGCAAGAGCTGATCGCGCACGAGGCGGCGGCGCTCAAAGATGGCGAGCTGGCCGAGCTGCTGGCGCAGCGCGGCTACCCGATCGCGCGCCGCACCGTGGCAAAGTACCGCGAGCAGCTCGGGATCTTGCCGCATCCGCTGCGCCATACGGCCAGGGCGAAATAAGACAGGTGCTCTGACACCTGCGAACTGATGCTGCGCCTTTCGGGGCGGCAGCGTCCCCGCATACCTCAGTTGCAGCCGCGCCGCGCGGCGCGTACAATGCGTGGTGCAGCCCTTACACCTGGATTAGCACGGAGTTTAGCCATGTCCGAGCGCGTTGGCTTTATCGGCCTGGGCATTATGGGGCGCGGCATGGCCGCCAATCTGCTGAAGGCCGGGTTCGACCTGGTTGTCTGGAACCGCACCGCCGCCAGGGCCGACGAGCTGGTGGCGGCGGGCGCGAGCCTGGCCGCCAGCCCCGCCGACCTCGCCGCCAGCTGCGGCGTGATCTTCTCCTGTGTCAGCGATACCCCCGATGTCCACGCGGTATTGCTGGGCGAGCAGGGGGTGATCGAGGGCGTGAAGAGCGGCGTCCTCGTGGTGGATATGAGCACGATCAGCCCGCAGGGCGCGCGCGATCTGGCCGTGGCGCTCGGCAAGCGCGGCGTGCATTTCCTCGACGCCCCGGTGAGCGGCGGCAGCGAGGGCGCCGCAAAGGGCACGCTGAGCATTATGGTGGGCGGCGACGCGGCCCAGGTGGAGCGGGCCACGCCGTACTTTCAGGCCATGGGCAAGACGATTACCCACGTGGGCGCTGTGGGCGACGGCCAGACCGTGAAGCTCGTGAACCAGATCCTTGTGGTCGGCGGCATGCTCGCGATCAGCGAGGCGCTCGTCTTCGCCCAGGCCTCGGGCGTGAACCTGGAGCAGACGCTCAAGGCTGTGTCTGGCGGCGC
>JAYUYB010000177.1:0-11710 GCA_043752655.1 Chloroflexota bacterium | reverse complement strand
GCAGGTTCACGCCCTGGGCGCCGCACTCCACAGCCAGGCGGGCGTCGTCGGGGTGGCAGCGGACGTGGGTGAGCACGCGGGCGCGCAGGCCGCGCCGGGCGATCAGCGCCAGGTCGCGCGCGCTCTGGGGCGAGGCGGCGGGCGAGGTGAGCTCGATGTACTCGACGCCGAAGGCGTCGAGGGCCTCGGCGATGGCGAGGCGCTGGGCGCTGCTGAAGCGGGCGGTGGCGAACTGCTCGCCCTCGCGCAGCGTGCAGTCGATCAGGGCGAAGGGCTCATGCGGCGGCATCTGGCGGCGTCCCTTCGATCTGGCAGGCCCCAAAAAGCTCCGGGCGTGCGTGGCGCGGCGTGTAGGCGATCTTGGTCTGCTGCGTAAGCTGCTGTTTCATCGGTTCCTCCTGGTAGAGACACACAAAGGCCCGGCTCACCGCGTGTCTGGTGAGCCGGGCCTACACTCGAAGTCGCGTGCAAGCAGTGCTAACCAGACCTTGCGGTCGGCTTCTTCACACGCTTGAGCTGCTTGGAGAACATGCTGATCATCTGTTTTGGTTGCCTGTCGGCGAGTTCGCGCTGAAAATAGCAGGCTTTGCGCGGGCCGTCAAACGGTAGGGCTACGTCATGGTCGGCGCTTGCCAGAACCCGGCGGTTGAAACCGCAGCGGCGGGGCCTGCGGCCGCGCGTCGGCGCAGGCCGACGCCTCCGGACCCGCCCGCGCAGGCGGGCGCCCGGCGCAGCGCGCCACCACGGCGCGCGTTCACGCGCCCGCCTGCCCACAATGCCGTAGCCCTAGTCAAACGGATTGCATATTGACAACGCGCGCCAAGCTAGTATACTGACCACAGTCACTGACCGTAGTCAGTAATAAACCATGACCAACCGACGACAGCAGCAGAAAGAAGCCACAGCACGCCGCATCTTCGAGGCGGCGATCACGCTCTTCACCACCCAGAGCTACGTGGCCACCACAGTCGATCAGATCGTGCGCGCGGCAGGCGTGGCCAAGGGCACGTTCTTCACCCACTTCGCAAGCAAAGACGCGCTACTCGACCATATCGGCGCGATCCAGATGGCGCGTATCCTCGCCGCGATCCAGACCGACCACGCCTTCGCCGCCCGCAGTGCCCGTGCGCGGCTCCAGCTGATCGTGCAGGCCCTGGCCAACGGCATGGAAGCGCAGCCCAGCGAGATGCGCGCCCTGACGAGCGAGATCCTTGCCCGACGCAGCCTCTTCGACGTGGATCGGCAGAATATCAGCGCCCTTGATCAGCTGATCGCGCAGATCATCGCTGAGGGTCAGCAGCGCGGCGAGCTGCGTTCAGACGCGCCCGCCCATCGCCTCGCCACGCTCGCTCGTGGCGCCTACTTCCTGGCCCTTTTCGAGTGGGTGGAGCACCCCGAGCTCGCCTTAGCACCGCTCGCAGCCCAATACCTTGATCTCACCCTCGATGGACTCAGCCCGTAGCGCGCCCTTCATGGGGCCCTGTCCCCTGTTCCCTGTGCCCTGTCGCCTTGTTAAGGAGCCTTAGCCATGGCCACTATCCCTTTCGCCCCCGCCCAAACCGCCCCCGGCCCCCGCAGCCGCCATCCCATGGGCGTGCTGCCCCTCGTGCGCCGCGACTCGCTCGGCTTTGTGATGCAGACCTTCCAGCAGTACGGCGACGTGTCATCCTACCGCATGGGCCCCCTGCGCTCGCAGCTGATCGTGCACCCCGACGGCGTGAAGCACGTGCTCCAGGAGCACGTAAAAAACTATACCAAGGACCACGTGAGCTACAGCATTGTGCGCTGGCTCGCCGGCGACGGCCTGCTCACCAGCCAGGGCGACACATGGCTGCGCCAGCGCCGCCTGGCCCAGCCCGCCTTCCACCGCCAGCGCATCGCCGGCTTCGGCGAGCTGATGGTGCGCCGCAGCGAGCAGACACTGGCAGCCTGGGAGGCCGCCGCCGCCGCAGGCCAGCCAGTAGATGTGGCCGACGCGATGATGCGCCTGGCCCTGCGCATCGTGGGCGATGCCCTGTTCGGCACCAATGTGGAGGCCCAGGCCGATGTGGTGAGCCGCAACTTTCACACTCTGAGCGAGCAGGTGGTAACGCGCTTCCGCAGCTTCAACCTGCTCCCGCCGGTGCTGCCCACCAAGATGGACCGCGCCTGGCGGCAGGCCATCCGCGCGCTAGATGAAGTAGTCTACACGATCATCGTGCAGCGCCGCCGCAGCGGCGACGACACCGGCGACCTGCTCTCTATGCTGATGCTGGCCCGCGACGAGGACACCGGCGAGCAGATGAGCGACAAGCAGCTACGTGACGAGCTCCTGACCATGCTTGTCGCTGGCCACGAGACCACCGCGACCGCCCTCACCTGGTCCTGGGCCCTGCTCGATACCCACCCCGAGGCCGCCGCCAAGCTGCACGCCGAGCTCGACACGGTGCTGGGCGACCGCGCGCCGACGGTGGCCGACCTGCCCAAGCTGGCCTACACGCGCATGGTCATCGACGAGACGCTGCGGCTCTACCCGCCTGTCTACATCTTTAGCCGCGCCGTGAAGTCCGACGACATGATCGGCGGCTACCGCATCCCCAAAGGCAGCTCGGTCGACATCAGCCCCTACGCAACCCACCGCCACCCGGCGTTCTGGCCAAACCCAGAGCGCTTCGAGCCAGAGCGCTTCACGCCTGAGCAGGTAGCGGCGCGCCACAAGTACGCCTACGTGCCCTTCAGCACCGGGCCGCGCATCTGCATCGGCAATAGCTTCGCCCTAATGGAGGCCACGCTCGTGCTGGCCGTGCTCGCCCGCCGCCTGCGCCTGCGGCTCCCTAGTGGCAAGCTGCCCGCCCCCGAGCCCCTGCTCACCCTGCGCCCCCTCGGCGGCCTGCACATGCGCGTGGAGCGCCACGGGTGAGTCTCCACGTACTCCGTCGCGGCGCCCCTTGTGGGCGCCCGCCACAAGACTCCTCTAGCCCAGCGCCGCCCGCGCCACATCCGGCATGTTGGTGATGATACCGTGCGCGCCTGCCGCTACGAGCGCGCGCATACGCGCGGGGTCGTCCACCGTCCAGACATTCACCTGGTAGCCGGCGCGGCGCACCAGGGGGATCACGCGCTCAATGGCGGGCAGGTCGTAGTAGGGGTGCCAGGCGCTCGCGGCCACGGCGCGCAAGGCGAAGAACGGCCAGATCTCGCGGGCGCGCACGTCCGGCCGATAGGTGTCGGTGCCCATCAGATAGGCACGGCGCACCTCGGGCGCGGCGGCCCGCAGCTCCTGGAGCGCCGCAGGCACAAACGAGGAGACAATCACCTGCTCTACAACGCCGAACTCTTTGAGCAGCGCGGCGCAGCGGCCGCCCATGCCGGCGGCTTTCAGCTCCACATTAAGGGCGATGCCAGTGTCGGCTGCGAAGGCCAGGGCCTCTTCCAGGGCGGGCACGCGCTCGCCGCCGATGTCGAGGCGCCGCAGCTCGCCGAAGCTACAGGCGGCCACAGCGCGCGGGCGGCCATCCCAGCGCTCGGTGGTATCGTCGTGGAAGACCACCAGGCGGCCATCGGAGCTGGGCTGCACGTCGAGCTCGATCATGTCGGCGCCCTGACGGTGGGCCAGCTGAAAAGCGGCGAGGGTGTTCTCGGGGGCGTAGGCAGAGGCGCCCCGATGGGCGATGATCAGCGGCATGACGGCTCCAAAGCTGATGGCGTGCCAGACAAACAAAGACGGCGAGGGACTATTCCCTCGCCGCCAGTATCTTCGAGCCTTGGCTTTGCGTCAAGCTACGCGCCGACCGCCGCCTCTGCGAGCACACCAGGCACTGCGAGCACACCAGGCACTGCGGGCACCAGATCGGCCTGTTGTCGCGCCTCGGGCGACAGCATCGGGTTCAGGATGCGCTGGAGCGCCATTACGTGGGCGCAGGTGCGCCAGCCTTGGAAGAACGAGCAGTCGCAGCTCCATTGTCCGTCGTTGAGCGCGATCTTATGGGTGCTGTTCCCGCCGTTGAACGTCACTGCCAGTTCGTCAACCTTGATGCGCTCCGGCTCCTCAGCGTAGCGACGGGCTTTCTCGATCTTTCCAATCAGATCTGAGTGCATAGCCACCTCCTGTAGTGCCTGAACTGCTCTGTCCAGTCCGTTGGTTTTTGGCCCCTAAAAAGCATCAGAGGCGGCAGCAAGGTTGTATCCTTGCGCCGCCCCTTCAGGAACTTCTCTCGTTGTGGATAATTTTTCCGACCATGCTGGTACCTCCGCAACGACAAGTTAAGGGCCACTTAACATGTGCGTATTATACGCCCCGGTAGAGGCCGAGTCAAGCGACTCTTTGGCAGCGTCAAAGTGGCGTTTTTAGCCTTTGCAAAGACCTAAATTAGCCTTCTCCACCATGCGAAAAGAGTGCGCTTCGCGTCTCTACAATGCGCCATAGTTTACAGCTCGCGCATGCGTGCGGCCAGGCCCAGGATGCGCTGGCCATACTCTGTGCCCGGCACCGCCCAGCGCCCGTTCAGGTCGGTTACGGTCCATGCGATGCCGCGTAGCGTGTCAGGCAGCGCCCGCACTTGGAGCGCGTAGTCGATCAGGCTCTGCTGGAAGGGGTTGCCCGATCCCGCCGGAAGCGCGTAGGCGAGCAGCCGTCCCAGGTGGGCGCGCACCCCCTCGCTGTCCCAGGCGGCGAAACTCGCGCCCTCGCGCCAGGCGCCGAGGTTTTCGTCCCAGGCCCAGTTTCTACCGGGCGGCATGTCGGCGGGCATTGTGAGGATCTGGCCGGTCACGGCGATGCCGGCCGGGTTGCGGCGCGGCCGCGCGCACCACCACGAGGTTAGGCTCCCCGTCTCGTGGGCGCACTGAGCCAGGGCCAGGAACCAGTCCACGCCGGCCTCGTTGCCGATGCTGGCATACGCATTCACGATCGTGGTGATGTCCACCGCGTTGTACTGGTTCGCGTAGCGCGTGAGCCACGCGATCGCCTGGGCTCGCGTGCCCGAGTGGGTCGCCAGCAGGTAGCCCGCCTCGTTCGGCCACGGCCCAGGGTCAGGCGTCGGCTCCGGCGTCGGCTCTGGCGTCGGCTCTGGGCTCGGCTCCGGCGTCGGCTCCGGCTCCGGCGTCGGCTCTGGCGTTGGCTCATCTGCACGGATCAAGGGCAGATGTACTTTGTAGGGCGGCCCCTCATCGGCCCAGGTGCGACGCACGCCTGCCCCTGCCCCCATGGCGGCGATGGCGGCGGCAAGGCGGAGCAGCTGTCGACGTGATGGCATAGGATCTCGTTAATCCAAAATCCAAAGTAAAAAAGCTCAGGGTGCCCATGCGTAGCTGGTCAGGTCGGTGCTGTCGTCGAGCAGCCGCACCGGCTCGCCGCCGTCGGCAGGCAGCCAGAGCAGCGCTGCGGCGCCGTCATCAGGGAAGAGCAGGACCACTGCACCGCCGCCCGCCCCGTCCCACAGCACCTGCGTCGGCGCCGCGCTCACCGGCGCCCGCAGCTCGCTCGCCATGCCGTTGGCAGGATCAATCCGCGCCATGGCTGCGTCAAGCCCCGTGGGCTGATCCATAAATGGCTCGGGCAGCTCGTTGGCCTGGGCCACAAAGGCGCGCAGCGAGCCATCGGCCATAACGCCGGGGAACTCGTAGAGTGTGAAGGGCGCGCCCTCGGGCTGCGGCGTCAGTGGGAAACTCTCGCCTGTCGTCGGGTCGGCCCGCCATATCCCGGTGTTGCCGCCAGACGCCCCGATGCGGGTGGGCGTGTAGTAGATAGCCGATCCGTCCGGCGCCCACGCCGCAGGGCCACAGGTTGTCACCCGCTCCAGCTCGGGCGCGGGCGGAACCTGGAGCGCGATGGCCGTGCCGTCCGGCACAGAGACCACGCCAAGGTCGCAGAGCTCGACGCCCAGCGCAAAGCGGTAGGTGAGCAGGCGGGTGCCGTCGGGCGAGAATGCGGCGGGCCCATGGCCAAACGCAGGCGTCTCTGGCTCGCTGTTCGGGTCGTCGGCTACGAGCAGCTGCGGCTCGCTGCCGTCGATAGGCAGCAGGTAAAGCCCGCTCTGGAAGTTCGTCTGCTGGTCGAGCGGCGCCGTGAGGCGCACTGCCACAAAGCGCCCGTCGGGCGTAAAGAGCGGGTCGCTCACGCCCACCGTGGCGTTCTCGTAGAGCCGCACGGGGGTCTTGCCATCCGGGCCGGAGCGCACCAGCACTGGCGGCCCCTCGCGCTGCACCGTGTAGGCCAAGCTGCCGTCGGCGGGCGAGACGGCAAAGTTGGTAACGGCCACAGCATTGTTGCGGAACGGCACCTCGTAGCTGATCTGCGTGCGGGCGCTGCCGTCGGGCTCGATGCGATAGATCTGGCCGCTCAGCAGGATGTAGAGCGCGCGGGGCAGTACGTCGGCCCCAGCAGGTGGGGCGGTGGGCACGGCTACAGGCAGCGTCGTGGCCATCGCGGCGGGCGGGGCAGTCGGCGCCTCGGTGGGCGTGAGAACAACGGGCGTAGGTTGAGCAGCGCCCTGCGTGCCACAGGCCGCCAGCAGCGCGGCCAGGGCGAGCGCGGGTACAAGCGATGGCTTGAATGCCATGTAGGTTGCTCCTTAAATCTAGTTCCACCCATACGAACGGCCCGCAGGCAACGCCGAAGCTGAGAGCAAGCTGGCGCGCCGCCCACAGCAAAGCCTGGACGGTGGACGGTACCTTGTACGGGCGCGCTATAGCGCGCCCCTCCTCTGGCTATGGGCTATCGGCTATCATCCTGCGCAGGTCTTGCACATAGGTAGTGTAGGGCGTACCATCCGAGTAGAGCACCCTCAGGCCGCCCTCGGTGTCCAGTAGGTAGACGGCAGAGCTATGATCGACATCGTAGGCGCCGCTGCTATCAGGCGGCTGGCGCTCGTAGAACAGCCCAAAATCGCGGCCGATCTTGCGCAGCGTAGCGTCGTCGCCCTGAAGGCCCACAAAGCTCGGGTCGAAGCCGCTCACGTAGCTAGCCAGCACCTCGGGCGTGTCACGCTCGGGGTCCACGCTGATCAGCAGATAGTTGACCTTATCGCCGTCGGCGCCTAGATCGGTCTTTGTCCGCTTGAAATCGGCCAGCGTGGTGGGGCAGAAATCGGGGCAGTTGGTGAAGCCAAAGAAGAGCAGCGTTGGCTTCCCCTTGAGGTCGGCGAGGCCAATGGGGCGGCCCAGGCTGCTTGGCAGCGTAAAGTCCACCAGCTGCGTGGGCGGATCCAGCACCGTGCCCGCCGCCATCGGGTCGGCCCTGTCGGCCATGTGGCCCTCGTGCGTCGTAGCCTGCGCGCACCCCGCCAGCAGCGTCAGCAGGAGCACCAAAAGCAACCATGCGTAGCGCATAAAAACTCTTTCTAGCAGCTAGGTAGCACCCGCTACCCCTACCACCCATTATACCCCTTCGCGTTCGCGCCCTTCGCCGCGCTTCGCGCCCTTCGCGCTCCAAACCGCCCTTCGCGCCTTGCGCGCCCTGCCCCCTTGGGAACAAAAATGGGCCGGTAATCTGTGGCATCTGTGGACAACATGCCCGGAACAAGGGTATTGACAAAACCTGTGCATGGGCGTATACTCTTCCTGACCGGTCGGTAAAGCTGCGCAAGGGCGCGCTCATGTTTCCTCACTGACCGTTCAGACAGATCTTATGAACAGCGACCAGCTTCAACCAATCAGCAGCCCCACCGCCGTAAAGATCGTCGACGCGGCCGGCCACCTCTTCCTCCAGAAGGGCTACAAGGCAGTGTCGATCAGCGACATCATCCGCGCCGCCGAGGTGACCAAGCCTACGCTCTACTACTACTTCGCCGACAAAGAGGAGCTGTTCGTCCAGATGGGCCTGCGCGTGCTGGCCGAGATGGGCGAGCGCCTGCGCCACGCTGCTGCCACCCCCGGCGACACCACCGCCCGCCTGCGCGCCCTGGCCGCCGTGCTTATGGCCAACCGCGACACCGACATGCGCATGCTGCGGCACGAGATGTTCGAGCATCTTAGCAACAGCAACCGTGAGCGCCTCGCCACAGCCTTCTTCGGCCAGCTCGTTGCGCCCATTGTGGGCGTGATGGAGCGCGGCCTCGCCGACGGCGAGCTAGCCCACCACAGCGCCTCGACCCTCGCCCAAATGTTTATTAGCATTGCCGAGGCGTTTCAGGAGTTTGCGCCCGCCGCCACAGCGAACTGGTCCGATACGATCGATCCGCTTTTTGGCAGTCCCACCCTCAACGTCGAGGTCCTGATCAACCTGTTTCTCCACGGCGTCGCCGCCTAGCGCCGTAGCTTCTTCTATCAGCTCATACTCAGGGGACACCCTCAACATGACCACGCTGCCCAAACCTCGCTCGGCCAACCGCCGCCGCCTTAATCTCGCCGCCATCATCGCCGCCGTCCTGGCCCTCGCCGTTGCCGCCACCTTCGCCGTGCGCGCCTTCACCGGCGGCGCCGCCGATCCACTTGCCAACGCTACGCTCGCCACGGTCTCGCGCAGCGACCTCACCCTCGGCGTGAGCGCCACGGGCCAGGTGGAGCCGCGCACCCAGGCCGAGCTCGCCTTCCCCGCTCCCTCCGGCCGCGTGGCCAAGGTGCTCGTGAACGAGGGCGACACGGTGCAGGCAGGCGCCACCCTGATCGTGCTCGATAGCCGTCAGCTAGACGCCGCCCGCGCCGCCGCCGCCGCCAATCTCGCCGTGGCCCAGGCCGATCTCCAGGCCCTGCGCGACGGCGCCACCCCACAGCAGATCGCCGAGGCCCAGGCCCAGGTGCAGGCCGCAGCCGGCACGCTCACCCAAACTCAGGGCAGCGTAACGTCCGCCGACATCGCCGCCGCTCGCGCCTCGCTAGTGGAGGCCCGCACCCGCGTAGCCGAGCTAGAGGCTGGCCCCAAGAGCGACGAGCGCACCCGCGCTGTCTCGGCCTTGGACGAGGCCCGCGCTGGCGCAGACCGCGACCGCAGCGCCCTCGCCGCCGCCAAAGAGCAGGCCCGCCTGAACGTGGAGGCCGGCGCCAACAGCGTGCGCAACGCCCAGAGCGCCTACAGCACCGCCTACTGGGATCTTGAGCACGTCAAGGCCTACGACACCGACCCGCGCACCGGACGCTCGCTCAACGCCTCGCAGGAGCAGGATTTCCAGGTTGCCTTCGACCAGGCCGCCCGCGCCCTGGCCGACGCTGAGGCCAACCTGAAGCAGGCCCAGGTGGACTACGAGACCGCCGTCCAGAACGAGCAGAGCGGCCTGTCCACCGCCCAGGCCCGCGTCCGCACCGCCCAGACCGCCCTCGACGAGCTGCTCACCGGCGCCGACGCCGACGACCTTGCCGCCGCCCGCGCCCAGCAGGCCCGCGCCGAGGCCGATCTCGCCCAGCTCACGGGCGCCCAGCGCGCCGGTTCAGTGGCGGCCCAGCAGGGCAACCTGGAGGCCGCCCGCGCCCGCCTGGAGCAGGTGACAGCAGACCCCACCACCAGCGATCTTGCCCGCGCCGAGGCCCGCGTGGCCCAGGCCCAGGCCCAGCTCGACCAGGCCCAGATCCAGCTCGACGACGCCACCCTGCGCGCCCCCTTTGCTGGCCTGGTCGCCACAGTCTCGGTCGCCCCCGGCGAGTCGCTCGGCACGCAGGCGCCCGTGGTCCTGATCGACGTGAGTAGCTTCCTCGTGAAAGTGACGGTGGACGAGGTGGACATTGGCCGCGTGAGCGTGGGCCAGCGTGTGGATGTGCTGATCGACGCGCTCGGTGAGCGCCTGCCAGGCACCGTGCTGCGCCTGGAGCCACTGCCACAGAGCGCCAGCGCCGTCACGGCCTATCAGGTAACGGTAGAGCTCGACCCGAACGGTCGCACCCTTAGCCCCGGCATGACTGCCAGCGCCACCATCGTGGCCGACAGCCGCACCAACGTGCTGAGCGTGCCCGCCGCCGCCGTGCGCAGCGAGGGCGAGCGCAGCCTCGTGAGCGTAGTTGTCACCGACGCCGACGGCAAGCGCAGCGTCCAGGAGCGCACTGTCACCGTCGGCCTCCAAGCCGGCGAGCAGGTAGAGATTCTCAGCGGCCTCACCGAGGGCGAGCAAGTCGTAACCCCGTAACTACCAAAAACCCGTAGTGGCGACCCTCGTGGCCGCCCTCCCACGAACCCGTAGTGGCGGCCCTCGTGGCCGCCCTCCCACGAGGAGCATACCAATGACCACCGACTATATTTCCAGGCCCATCGTGCAGATGGAGCAGATGACCAAAGAGTTTCCCACCGGCGACGAGGTCTTTCGCGCCCTCGACAGCGTGAGCGTGACGATCAACCAGGGCGAGATGGTGGCGATCATGGGGCCATCGGGCAGCGGCAAAAGCACCCTGATGACCCTGATCGGCCTGCTGGATACGCCCACCAGTGGGCGCTACCTGCTCGACGGCGAGGATGTCAGCGCTCTGGATCGCCTGGCCCAGGCGCGCGTGCGCAACCGCAAGCTCGGCTTCGTGTTCCAAAACTTCAACCTGCTGCCGCGCCTCAGCGCCGTCCAGAACGTGGCGCTGCCCCTCGTGTACGGGCGGGTGGACGGGCGCGAGCGCACGCAGCGTGCCCGCGAGGCTCTGGAGGCCATAGGCCTGGGCAGCAAGCTCCAGAGCCTGCCGAACACGCTCTCCGGCGGCCAGAAGCAGCGCGTCGCCATCGCCCGCGCCCTCGTCCACAACCCCGCCATGATCCTCGCCGACGAGCCCACCGGCGCCCTAGACACCAAGACCGGCGCCGAGATCATGGCGCTCTTCCGCGATCTGAACCGCGAGCAGGGCCGCACGATCATCGTTGTCACCCACGACCCCGAGATCGGCCGCCACATGGATCGCGTGATCGGCCTGCGCGACGGCAAGCTCGCCGAGAATATTCTTAGCGAGTACTACGGCGTCGATCCGTACGAGCGCGTCGGGCACGAGCAGGCCCTCAAGCCCGTGGCCGCCTAGCGCTCAGCTCGCAGCACACAATTTTCAGTTTGTAATAGTACGAGACAGCTATGTTCAAAGAACAACTCCTGATGGCCCTGGATAGCCTGCGGGCCAACAAGTTCCGCTCGCTGCTCACCATGCTCGGTATCATCATCGGCGCCGGCACCCTGGTGGCCGTGCTCTCGCTGGGCAACGCGCTCCAAAGCTCGGTCTTCGAGCAGTTCATCGATCTTGGCACCCGACGCATCGCCGTGCAGCCCGGCGACCCCAATGCCAAGGGCGCCCGCGACGTGCCCGGCTACGGTCTGCTCTCGATCCAGGACTACCACGTGCTGGAGCAGCTGGTCGCCCAGCGCCCAGATCTCTTTCGCACCATCGTTCCCGAGGTAAGCCTCAACACCGAGGTGCGCGCCGGTACCACCGCCGTGCAGACGCTGCTGATTGGCACCAGCGCGGGCTATAAGAACGTCCAGACCGTGCCGATGCTCGCCGGACGCTTCCTCACCGAGGCCGACGAGGCGGACGGCGCTCGCGTGGGCGTGCTGGGCTATCTCGTCGCCAAAGATCTGTTTGGCGAGGACGAGGCGGCGCTGAAGGCGGCCGTGGGCCGCACGGTCGAGATTAACGGCCAGCCGATCACGGTGATCGGCGTGATCAAAGAGAACGGCGGCCCTTTCGCCACCGACGGGCGCGTCTTCGCCCCGGTAAGCGCCGTGCGCCTGCGCCTCGTGGGCGACTTGGACCTGCCGGGCCGTGGCCTGCAGATGAACAGCATCCTGATCGGCATCACCAGCGAGCAGGTGATAGACCCCGCCGAGCAGGCGATTGTCGG